>JASJHC010000418.1:0-5266 GCA_033791245.1 Acidimicrobiia bacterium
AACGCCACCCATCCCCGAGCTTCTGCTCTGCAGAAGCTCGCAAGCTAGACGGCTGCGCAAAGCGCTGCCGTCTAGCCGCCGATATAGCTCATCTCGACCTTGGGGAGATTGACCGTGGCCTCAGAACGCAGCTCGCTGTAGCGGTCGGTGCGCTGACTCCACAGGTCGGTAATCATCTGCTTGAGATCGTCATCGGTGGCACCGGCCCGCAGCGGGGCACGGAAATCTACGCCGCCGACAGCAAACAGACAGGTATACAGGACGCCTTCGGCGGACAATCGCGCCCTAGTGCAATCCCCACAGAATGGTTGAGAAATAGAGGTGATCACGCCGATCTCGCCCTTGCCGTCTTTGTATCGCCAACGCCCTGCCACTTCACCGGTGTAGTTCGGATCGACGGGCTCGAGCGGGTACTTGGCAGCGATGGTCTCCAGGATCTCTTGAGCTGGGACGACATCGTCAAGCCTCCAGCCGTTGGACCGGCCAACATCCATGAACTCAATGAAGCGCACGATGTGTCCGCTTTCCCGAAAATGCTCTGCCATCGGGAGCACCCCGTCGTCGTTCACGCCACGTTTGACCACCATGTTGATCTTGACCGGCGTCAGCCCGGCGGCGGCTGCCGCCTCGATACCTTCGAGCACACTGGCGACTGGAAAGTCAGCATCATTCATCGCCGCAAAGACCTCGGGATCCATGGAGTCGAGGCTGACCGTGACCCGACGCAATCCAGCTTCTGCAAGCGCTTCGGCCTTCCTGGCCAGGAGTGAGCCGTTTGTCGTCAGAGTGAGATCAGTGAGATCGATCTTCGATAGGTCCCCGATCAGCGACTCGACACCTTTGCGCAACAAAGGCTCGCCACCGGTGATACGTACCTTCTCGACCCCAAGCTCCTGGAAGACCTGGGTGAGCCGGGTGATCTCTTCGAACGACAACAACAACTCACGTTGCAGGAATTCGTACTCGCGGTTGAACAGCTCCTTGGGCATGCAGTATCTGCACCGGAAATTGCACCGGTCTGTTATCGAGATTCTGAGGTCATGCAGGCTGCGCCCGCGGGTGTCAACAAGGTTCATGGGATCCGTCAGGTTACCCAGGTGCCGCGGTCGCAGATGCCGGTGGACACTTCACCTAGCCGCGGGACCCTGATAACTTCGCCATATGAGCAAAGAGCTAACCATGTGGCTGGATGACGAGGCCGAACTGGCACTTGCCCAGCTCAAAGCCACCGGCCTCGGAGAATCTGCGGCCGTTCGCAGAGCCATTATCGAAGCAGCGACGCACACCAATCTCAACAAGATGGTGAACGATCCCAACGCTCTGGAGAGAGCACTCGATAAGAGCCACGAACTAGTCGCCCGCATAATGACCGAACGTCCTCCTCGCTGACCCCAGTTCGGGTTTCGCTTGGGAGTAGCGGGCGCAGGCAATCGCGCTACCTTGGCAGCAGTTAACAACCAAGGAGCCGACCGTGCAGTTCGACCTCCCCTTGCCGGAACTCGAGCAATATCGACCCGTGGTGACAGAGCCGGAGGACTTCGATGACTTCTGGGCCGCACAACTTGCTGATGTCACGTTCTTTCCCATCGCCGCCGAGTTCGAGCCGGTAGCCAGTCCCCTACAGACCGTCGACGTGTTCGATGTCACTTTCTCCGGGCACAGCGACAACGAGATCCGCGGCTGGCTGTTGCTGCCGAGTCATCGCCGCGAGCCGCTGCCGACCGTGGTCGAATATATTGGCTACGGCGGTGGCCGTGGCCTACCCCATGAGTCCCTGGTGTGGAGTGCTGCCGGCTATGCGCACTTGATTATGGACACCAGAGGCCAGGGATCAACCTGGTCAACTGGCGCCAGCGCCGACCCCGGCGATCCGGGCGATCCAAGTGCGCCCGGCTATCTGACCAAGGGGATCCAGAATCCGGACACCTACTACTACGTTCGTTTGTATGTCGACGCCGTGCGCGCCGTCGAGGCTGCCCGCAGCCACCCTGCGGTCGACAACAGTCGGATCGCGGTAACCGGTGCCAGCCAAGGTGGGGCGTTGGCCATCGTGGCTGCCCATCTGGCGTCAGGGGTCACCGCCACGATGACCGAGGTCCCGTTCCTGGCCCACTTCCAACGCGCCCTTCAGGTCACCGATGCTGCCCCCTACGCAGAACTGGCTGAATACTGCAGGACCCACCGCGACCAAATCGACCGAGCGTTTACGACACTCTCGTATGTCGACGTTGTGAACCACGCCAAACGAAGCCAGATCCCTGCGTTGTTCTCTGTCGGTCTCGCCGACGTAGTGACACCACCTTCGACGGTATTTGCCGCATACAACTGGTACGCCGGATCGAAGTCGATCAAGGTATACCCGTACAACGGCCACGAGGGCGGCGGCGCCCACCACTACGAAGCCAAACTGGAGTTTGCCGGGCAACAGCTGGGCTAGCGAGAGCTCCGCGACAGCTCAATGAATTCGGACCGGGTCCTTGGGTCACTCTTGAACGTGCCGCGCATTGCACTCGTCACCGTCGAGCTGTCCTGCTTTTGCACCCCGCGCATCATCATGCAGAGATGCTGACCCTCGATGACAACTCCGACACCGTGCGGACTGAGAATCTCAGCAATTGCATCGGCGACCTGATTGGTCAGGCGCTCCTGCACCTGTAGTCGTCTGGCATACAGATCGACCACCCGGGCAACCTTCGATAAGCCGATGATCTTTCCCTTTGGCAGGTAGGCAACGGCGGCTTTCCCAAAGAAGGGAAGCATGTGATGCTCGCACATCGAGTAAAACTCGATGTCCTTGACCAAGACCATCTCATCGGCGCCCTCGGCGTCGAATACGGCATTGTTCACCACGTCTGTCAGCGATGTCGAGTAGCCGTTGGTGAGAAAGTCAAGCGCCTTGGCTACACGCAACGGGGTGCGCATCAAGCCTTCCCGATCTGGGTTCTCGCCGATCTCTAGCAACTGGGCTCGCACGATCGCTTCTAGCTGGGGAGCGTAAACATCCCCGGTTTGATCGAACTCGTCGGGCCCGCGCGACTCATACGGTTGCGCCAACGTGATCGAGGTCACCGGCCGAACCGCCTCGGTTGCCGCATCGACTCCGAGCATGAGGTCATAGGCAGTCTTGCCCGACGCCGGATCCGTCCAAGTGGGAGCGACGTCGGCAATTGGAATGGCGACGTGGGGCGCCTGAGATGCGGTCGGGTCGGGCAGTTGCCAATCCTCGAATTCCGCAACCATGTCGCCGTAATAGACAACGTCGAGGTCGATCGTGCGCGGTGCGTTCTTGTCCTCCGTCCGTTTCCGACCGAGGACCTCCTCGATATAGCGCAACTCGCTGCGCAGCTCCTGGGGGTCAAGATCGGTACAGGCGAGGACAGCGGCGTTGAAGAAATCCGGCGCATCGCTGGGCCCGCCAACTGGGGCACTTTCGAAGAAACGGCTGACCTTCCGCACCTCGATGCGACGGTGCCGACGCAATAGTCGGATCGCCTCTGGGAGGTGACGCTCTTTCTCTATATTGGATCCAAGCGAGATGATTGTCTCAACAAATGCGGACTTGCTCATGGTGTTTCCTGTCCCTCCCGAGTCGGCACCGCATCACGGAGACGTCTGATCGTGATTCCCACAGATCGGGAGTGACGGAGCGCACCGGGCTTTTCGACTGTCATTTCTACCTGCATGATTCGAGGCTCCATCTCAAAGCAGATGTCAACCAGCTCCTGGACTAGGCGCTCCACCAGTAGCGGCTTTCCCTTCTCGATGTGCGCAATCAGGCTCTTGGTTACCGTTCTGTAGTTGACGGCATCAACAATATCGTCGCTGGCCGCGGCAGGGCTGGTGTCAGCCCACAAGGTCGCGTTAACCAAGATCTCCTGCTCGTTAACACGCTCATCGGGATTGATTCCGATGATGCCGCGGGTGCTGAGGTCCTTGATGAGGATTTGGTCGAGTTCCATATATGCCCACAGTAGAGAAATCTGGGCTACCGAGCGACGGCGCGCGGTTTTCGGCTGTAACGCCACTCTCCACTCCTCCATTCCCTCGAGAGAAACTCAGTGCTAAATGCATCCGACGAGGGTCCCGGCTTCGTAGAGCGGTGAGAGGAGGGAGATCTCCTCGCCCACCAACGAAGGAGAAACAATGAGGAAACGATCGATTCTCGTTCTCGCAGCCATGATGCTTGCATCGCTTCTCGTCTCTGCACCTGCAATCGCAGATGACCGTGAAGCCCTGCCAGCGTCAAATAATGCGGAACTTACCGTCGTGCACGGCATCCCTGATGTCACCGTTGACGTCTATGTGAACGGCGCCAAGACGCTACCCAACTTTGCACCCAATACAGTCACCGACCCGATCCCGCTTCCCTCCGGGAGCTACGCGGTCGACATCTACCTTGCCGGCGATGGCCCGGAAGTCGCAGCGATGCCTGTGTTGTCAGCCAATCTCGAACTGCCACCAGGTGGCAACGTCACGGCTGTCGCGCATCTAACCGAAAGCGGTGGACTGACCCTGTCGGCATTCCTCAACGACACGACGTCAACCGACCCTGGTAACGCTCGTCTTGTGGTTCGTCACCTGGCGGCAGCACCAGCGGTCGACATCATCGCCAACGGATCACTCGCCCTGTTTGAGGGCGTCACCAACCCGAACGAGGGCCAGGTCGACGTACCCGCAGACACCTACGGCGTAACCATCAACGCAGCCGGAACCGACACAGTTGCATTCGACGCCGGTGACGTAACCCTCCCCGAGGGCCAAAGCACCATCGTCTACGCAATCGGCGACCTCGCCGGAGGAACCTTCGGACTACTCGTCCAAGCAATCGAGCTGCCGAGTCCGGACGCGTTCGGAATCGGGACCGTGGTCCATGGGGTCCCGGGACTGACCGTCGACGTCTATCTCAACGGCAACCTGACGCTCCCGGGCTTCGCCCCGGACACCGTCTTGGGACCGATCCTGCTGCCAGCCACCGACTATGAGGTCGCGATCTACCCGGCAGGCGCCAATCCATTGGCGACAGCCCCGGCGATTGCTGGCTCAACTTCACTGCCTGCAGGAGCCAATGCCTCGATTGTCGCTCATCTTGACGCATCCGGAGCACCGACTCTGAGTGTGTTCGTCAATGATGTGAGTGAGATTGCTACGGGTAACGCTCGTCTTGTGGTTCGTCACCTGGCGGCAGCACCAGCGGTCGACATCATCGCCAACGGATCACTCGCCCTGTTTGAGGGCGTCACCAACCCGAACGAGGGCCAGGTCGACG
>JASJHC010000419.1:0-8033 GCA_033791245.1 Acidimicrobiia bacterium
CGTCTGAATCCGAACCCCAGCTCTTGTGCCAAACGCACCCAGCGTTGGTTGCCGGCCCAGGCGAGCTCGCCTTTGAGCGTCCCCGGCGGAGTGTGGTGGCCACCGTGGATGATGCCGCTATTGGACTTCGAAGTTCCAAAGCCGACCTCGATCTCGCTTTCCACGAGAGCGATATCGAGGCGGTATCGGGTGAGTTCCCTGGCAATGGCGCAGCCGACGACGCCACCACCGATGATTGTTACGTCCTTCACGCCGGCACTGTGCCTGAGCCACCGAGATGGCGATAGGGCCGGATGCAATCAACCCAGTGGCGACGGTCCCAAACTACGAACCGATTGCGCCATCATCGCTGCGGAGCAGCGCTCAGAGCATGCCTATGAGATTCCGCAGGTGACGGTTGCAGTGATGTCGATCGGGTCGCCGATAGCCTTGAAGACTCCTTCGTAAAAACCCAGGTTGAGGATTAGGTTCGATCCGTCCGAGACGTCTTCAACTTCGATCGCCACATATAGGTTTTCGTCGGCGTCGACCATGGTGCCGATGAGCACCGGCTCCTTCTTCTCCGGATCGAACGGGAAAGCCATAATTGCAACGAATGATGAGCCATCGGCAGCGTCCTCCGCTTCGATATTCCAGAGAGCGGACGCGGGTCCTGTGTTGTCGGGTGTGTAGGTACAAAATCCGTCGAAAGTCCACGATCGCCCGTCATCGAAAACCACATCGATCTTCCCCATGCCCGTTGCTGAATCGGCTGTGGTTGTGGTAGTCGTCGTGGCCTCGGTCGATGGTTCACTGATTGTCGTGGACGTCGTAGTTGCGGCAGCACCTTCGGACGCAGTTGAGGTAGCCGAGGTGTCGTCGTCGGCTCCTCCGCAAGATGCCAACACAAAGACCGAGAGGCACAAGAGAAGAATGAATCGTTTGATAGGGGCCATGAGAACTGTTCCTTGTCGTTGCTTTGTTGTTTCTTTTCAGAGGGATTCGTCTACTGGGCCGTCGTGTGCCTCTCCCCCGGCTTTCGTTAGCTCACACCGGCGCATCGGTCTGAGAGATATCAGCGGCTTCACCTATTCCGTTTGGCGGCGCCAGTTATGGGGGAAGAACACCCGTCCGTCGGTAGTTTCGTTGAAACTCAGGGTGAGCTCATCGTCGGACGTGCCCACGACATCGCTGGGAGTCGGTGTCGAAGTGGTGGTCGACGGTGCTGGGCTCGTCTCGATGGCGGACTCTCCCCCACTGCACGCCGCTACCAACAGCAGCAGCGCCAGCAGCCAACAGGATCGTTTCATCAGCGTCCCTCCCAGGGCAATGGAAGAAGGAACCCCGGTCCCCCCTAAAAAGACAAGTGCCATCACCCTACCGCGGTACGCGACGGGATGACGCAAAGTGCAGTATCGCCCTACAGGTATGGCACAAATGGGCCAAGAGGCAGTTTCTGGAGGCTAGATGAGTGTGTCTGGGTTCTATTGCTCGCTCTCCCCCACCGCTATTTGAACAGCCACCATCTGCGGCCCCGATCGCCTTGCAACTGAGCGCCTCTAGGCCTTGACCCAGCGCCGAGTCCTCGAGTCTTCACTGTCTGTTCAGCAGGTCGTCAGCGAGAAGCCTGCCCATCTGAGGGCCGAGGCCGTTGTACGTCTCGTCGGAATGCACCTCGCTGGTGACGAGCAGGTCACGAAGCGCGAAGTTGCAGACGGTGTCTCGACGGGCGCAAGCGGAATAGAAGGATCCCTCTACCCAACTCGGTAACGGAAGGCCGTTGAGGGAGCCGTCGCGGGTGTGCGAGGTGGGGTTTCCAACCATATCCGGATCTGGTTCTGTTGTGAAGTGCACGGCGTTGGGATCATCGGCGTCCCGATAGGGGTCGGCAAGCACGACAGCTCCGCCGATAGAGTCCTGGTACTCCGGAGGCATGTCGACGACCGCTGTGTGGACCACCGAGGCCCCTTGGGAGAATCCAATCAGGTAGATGACTGATTCCTGGCACCGTTCGCTGATCGTTCCAACGAGCGACGTCAACGTCTCACGACCTTCAGAGATCGAGTCGAACATGCTGTTGCCCGCCAGCCCTTGGAGGCTGCCTTCGAGGAGGCCTGGTGCCGGGTAATCAAGCGCCATGAAGCCAGCGAAGACCGGTACCGACGCATATTCCCTGAGCTGACTGCTGAAACCCGACACAGCCGATTCAACCTGCGGGCCGACGCCAAGTACGTCGTCTCGCTGGCCTGACCCCGCCGCGCCGATCAACACGGCATCCGGGCACGATTCTGCGACGGTCCAGTCAAGCTGCACGGTGATCTCTGCGTCCTGCCGCGATCCGAAAAAGGCAACAGCAGCAATCGCGCCAACCACGACAACAGCGGCGATGGCGATATAGCGAGCGTCTAGTCGCGAGGGCTCTGTACTCCGAGTGTGCATGAACGGCGACACTAGTGGCGTGCTGCGACGAGGTAGCCGCTTGCTGTTGCGCAGCTAGCGTAATGGCAGCGAGTGGCGGGCTTCCGGCCTGAGCTACCAGCGGCTCTGAGGCGTGATTTGAACACGCCCGAATCGGGTGCTGGCGTGTTCAGACCTCGCGGAGCTGAGCGATAGTTCTAGGCAGCGCCGTGTTCGACCCAGGCGACCGGAACGAGAACCTCATTGCGCCGCAGGGCGGGCGGTGTTAGCGGGCCGTTGTAGACGGCGCTGACAGGGGCGCCGGTCGTCTTGATGCCGTCACGGTGGAGGGCTTCGAGCAGAGCAGCTTCAGCGCGGCGGTACTGCGACTCGTTGGTGCGGCCGCGATAGCGCGCTGCCTCGCTGCAGCCGGCTGCCACGAGGACCAGTTGCACGGAGTCGTCGACGGGCCGAGGGAGATCTTTCTCGGAGTAAGCCTTCTCCATGACAAACCGGTACTGATATGTGTTGGCCTCGGTCTGTCCCCGAGTGACCGGGACGGTCATGTTCATCTTCTGGCCCTCCGAGTTGCGACCGAAGATGAACCCTGCCAATCGGCGGAACGCGGTATTGCCCACGGAATCAAAGTCGCCTCGTACCGTGGTCTCAGCGGCGAGGTATGACTCGTAGCGTCGGACTTCGTAACCGTCGTAGGTGGCTACGACTGAGTAGTCGGGCTGTTCATAGCGGCTCATAAAGGTCCTTCGAAGCGATGCCAGTGCTCGGATTTCCATTTGCCGGATTTTTCGGCGAGGCGCGGTCTATGCGGGCCGGTTGTTCGACATGACGCAGGCGCCTCGACCCAGCGGCACGACTCATCGACGAAAGCGCAACACGAACCAGCCAGTGACGGCGGCCACAGCAACCACAGGCCAGACCCATGTGAGGTCACTTGGTCCGCCGGGTCCAGTGACGGTAGCGCCGAGTTTGATCTCGACGACCTCGTAGCGGCGGCTGGGTTCGGGTCCGAGTTCGACAATCGCATCGTCGGCTGCAGTTGCCGGGTCTAGGCCTGGCTCAGCGATCTTGGCCGCGAAGCCTGATCGCACCAGAATCTCACGGATCAGATCGATGCGGTGGGATTCGGTCGTGACAAGTCTGCCATGACCAGCAAGGCGCCGTCCGTCAGGTAGCCAGATCTCACACTGTGGGTCGGCCTGGAGGTTCAGAAGCCAATGGGTTGTCTTGCCAAACCCGGCAAGGCAGTAAACGGCGTGTTCCTTCTCGGCGAAATTGAGGGGAACGAGGCGACGCTCACCCGATTTACGGCCCGTAGTCGCTAGCACCATGATGTAGCCACTTAGCGGGTTCGCCATTTGCCACCCGAGACCGAGCCGCCACATCAGCAGCATGTTGCGGTTGAGAAAGCGAAACGCACTACGTAGCCGGGCTTCCTGGGATTCCTTGAGTTCCATAGGTCCTCCAAATCCGGTCTCGCCATCATAAGTGCTCCGGTGATGCCCAACCATTTGATGCGTAGGCTGGCGGGCATGAGGCAACGGCTCTTCAACAGACTCGCCCAGCGCTACCTCGTAAGAGATAACGCTCCTCTTCCGGTCGTCGGTAGTCCCGGGCCGGATCTGGCGGAGTCGGCGGATTGGTACCTCGAGGAAGCGAGCGTAGATGGCACATTCGAGCTGTTTACGACCTCAGATCGGCGCCACTCGTTAGTGATTGTTGACGGCACGCTGGCTCTTCGCGAAGGCTCGCCAAAGGCAGAGGACTCAGGCTCTTGGGCGTTGCATCCTTCCGGGGACACAACTGGCTACCAGTTCGTGGTGAGTGCCAACGACCCCAGCCTTGCGTTGGCGGTGGCCGACTCTGAACTCTCCGGCGCGGGTCTTGCCCTCGTATTGAGTCCCGCCCGGGATCGCGGCTCGATGTGGTTGCTCCAAAATGAATGTGTGGCCGATGCGCGGTCGATCCATCTCCGCTACCAAGCACCGGACGGCTTCCTGCTGTTCTACAACGAGGTGTATCCAGAGGAGGTCCCACCTGGCACGTTCTTCTGCACTTCGGGATTCGGGGCCAACGCGGCCAGCTCCGATCCATCTGGGTATGCAGGAATCCAGCGCCGTGTTGATGGGAGTCGACAAGCCATCTTCTCTGTCTGGCACCGGATGGCTGATGAGGTGCGCCCAGTTGACGGTGCGTTGGCGACGGTTGTCGCAGCTCACCCAAACGCTTACGTGACCGCCTTTAGCGGCGAAGGTGCTGGTAGCTCAGTCCGTCTCCCCCTCGACTGGCATGGTGCTGACGACCGCAGAGTGCGGGTCTGTCTCGTCGCTGAACCATTGGGCTCCGACACAGTCCTGACGTCGTACATGGCCCTCGGCGATAGACAGTGGGTCAGTCTTGGCGCCATCGTACGTGCGGAAACGGGAGCTGCTCTGATGAGCCGGCCCTATGCGTTTATCGAGGACTTCGCCCGCACTGGCAACACCGAGGGTGTTGCGGCTGCAGATCGGTCCCCCTACCAGCTTCGCTCTGCCCGATTTGTCAACCCGTGGTTTGTCGGGGTGTCGAAGCGACTGCAGCCGGTTACGCAAGCAAGCGTTACGGCCTACAGCCCGCATCTTCTCGAGAACCTGACTGCGGAGGCTGCCTCGGTCGGCGGATTCGGAATGCGGATGACCACCGGTGCCAGGTCTGCCCCAAGCGAGCCGCCGATCGGAGCGTCATTCGAAGATTCGGCACCTGCGAAGCGGAGTCAGCCGGAGCTGTCCGGTGTGCCCTACCTCGCCGTCTAGGTAGCGAATCGATGGCAAAGCCAGTCCGACAGCCTGTCCCAGTAACCCCGGGTCGGCAGACCGATGCCAAAGCCGACATCTGGTATCACAACGATTATGTAGTCCTCGTTACACACCTCCGCTAGGTACTTTTCGAATAGGCCCGAGCTTGTCCGACTGTCAACGTCCAGGGGTGTCGGCGCCGGTTCTGTGGTCCATTGTTGATCACAATTACCAAGCGCGCCATGTGGACTGCGCTGGCTTGCTGCACCATGGCGAGCGTCAATTGCGTGTTGGTTGGCGACCATGGGGGAACGGGTTGGGAAACGACCAGAAATCTGGGGTTACTGGGGACGGGACGCGTTGTGTCCCCAGGCGTTTTCACCGTCACGACAACGTCACATCTGAAGCGCGGCCCGCAGCGCGTGATGAGAACGTCGCACAGCGCAGGCCGATTGCTGCTATTGAGGCGACACCGCAGAGCGCTGATGCTGCAGAGGACCTTGTCGACGAGGCCGGACTGACGGCACCGAGCCTCGTTGCCCAGGGACAGACTGAACTCATGCAAGCCCGTGCAGAGGCCGCTCGCATCTAAGCCGGAGCGCGCGAGAAGTTCGTGGAAGTCATCAAAAGGGAACACGCTGTGGCCGAGATGGAATCGGCGGCCCGCAGCGAAGACCCTCGTCATAGGTCGATGGCGGATGCGCGGCACCAGGCGACGGAGATCTGGGAGCTGATGTTTGCTCGCTCGCTCTTTGTCACACCGGACATAGCCGATCAGGGCAAGCTGCTTAGAGAAGTTGCTGCACTGGTCGATGCGGGCCGGATTCAAACCACCGCTACTGAAGTCGCCGGGAAGATAGACGCCGCCACCTTGCGTACTGTGCATGCCCAAATCGAGACTGGCTCTGCGCTTGGCAAGATCGTGCTCGAAGGGTTCTGATTTAGGCCGCCGATTGGCTCTGCCGGGCGCAAGACCAGGTTAACTTTTGCTCAGTTCCTGCCGACAGGAGGCAGAAGCGATAACGCGAGTAGGCGCTGATGCAATCAAACTGGCTTGGGCGAAGATCGCCTCGGGTCACGGTGGCCCTGAGCGTCGCCGTCTATGTCCTAATGGTGCCTGTGTTCTGGCAGACCAAGGGCACATATGGCATCTTTGCGTTGCTTCCGGTGACGACCATCAGTCTCCTCTACGGGCGCAGGCGCGGAGCCCTGGCCGGAGCCACGGCTTTCGCCGTGAATGTTGCTGTCGAGTACGTTGCTCATGGCTATTCGCTAATGCTCACGACGGCCAGTGGAGTGGTCGGTAACACTGGCATGATTGGACTGGGCTGGCTGGTCGGCTACCTGCGCGATCTCTCCCAAAGCCGCTTGCAGCAGGTCGTAGAAGAGAAGGATCGACTGATCGGAACGATCTCCCACGAGTTGCGAACCCCACTGAGTACCGTGGTAGGCCTCTCCCATGAACTCGCCGATCGCGCCGCGTCGTTCACCACTGCGGAGGTGGCAGAGTTCTGTGGCCTCATAGCGCAGCAGAGTGCCGAACTGGAAGCGCTGATCGAAGATCTCCTGGTTGCGGCACGTGCGGACATCGAGAGGATCAAGGTACTCAAAGTACCCGTCGATCTCGAGGAGTGTGTGACAAGAGCAGTTGCCGTTGCAACTGAGGGCTGGCCGTCGCCAAGTGTGACCGTGAGAAACGAGAGCGAGGTGGCGAGGCCGGCTTACGCAGATAGCCTTCGGGTTCGGCAGATCGTTCGCAACCTGCTGCAGAATGCCCATCGATACGGTGGCAGTGACATCGAGGTACTCATCGACTATCCCGACAACACCTGTGTTATCACGGTCAGTGATGATGGGACAGGTGTTCCGAGCGACGGCACGACTTCGATATTCGAACCTCACGTACGAATGCACCCCTCGAACGGAAGTACCGACTCGCTCGGCCTCGGGCTGTACGTGTCGCGAACCCTGGCCAAGCTCATGAACGGTACCCTCGAATACCGCCGAGATGACGACCGAACATGCTTTGATCTTGTCTTGCCAGCCGTCGAGACGGAGATGGGTGCCCCTTCCAGCCACTATCCAACATCGAGGTTGGTCTCAAGCCCCTGACCAAACGCAACTCAGACTTCGGTTCTTCCCATGCGATCGGAACAAGACCGCTTCCGCTGCCTCCGTCGCTGACTGATCCAACGCCGAGGGACCGCTCACTAGACACTCGGGACGCTCAACAAACGACGCTGTAGAAGCCACCCTGTCGTGCCGATGGATACAGGTCGGTCGCAGTGACCGACGCAAACATGAACAAGACACCCAAAAGACGCATGTTGCCTGAGCGGCGGTTTGCTGTGCCGCTGTTTTCGCTCGCGGTTGTTTTCGCTCTCGCTTCCGTTGGGATTGCGTTTGCATCAACCACCACCTTCTATTTGAAGGGAGCCGGCGTACCCGTAGCTCCCCTTGGGGAAACCACCCCATCAGCCGGGACTCTGCCGAATTACGACCCCGGTCGAGACGATGCTCCAGGCCTGCTGCTCAGCAAAGGCGGGGAGGAGCAGGAAACCGATCCGACGAAGTACCAAATGTGGTTGGCCGCGGAGGGTGAGCTGACGTTAGAGGGACCAGCGACGCTCACATTCTGGAGTGCGATGAAGGACTTCAACACCGACAAGAAGGGTCAGGTCAAAGCCTATTTGTTGGACTGCAGTCCATCCGGGATAGATTGTTCAACGATTTCCGACGCGGCTCGCACTGGCAACCCTTGGAGCAGAGACACCGGTTGGGTTACTAAAACTTTAGACTTCGGGACAGTTAGTCACACCATTGCCGCCGATCGCTCATTGGCGGTGAAGATGGTCGTGACCGACC
>JASJHC010000420.1:0-3428 GCA_033791245.1 Acidimicrobiia bacterium
GGCAGTTGGATCTCGGCAATCCCAGTCCGGGGACCGCTCGACAACCAGCGCAGGTCGTTGGCGATTTTGAACATGGAAACGGCAACGGTCTTCAATGCACCAGACGCGCTCACCGTCGCGTCTTTGGCTGCCTGTGCCTCGAAATGGTTGTCGGCCTCGCGGAACGCATATCCGCTGATGGCAGCCATATCGGCGATCACCGCGGCTGGGAAGCCGTCTGGTGCGTTGAGGCCACTACCGACTGCGGTACCACCAAGGGCCAGCTCCTCGAGCTCGGGGAGAACTCTCTCCACCCTCTCTCTGCCCTTCCTGATCTGTACCGAATAACCATCGAATTCCTGTCCAAGGGTCACCGGCGTGGCGTCCATGAGATGGGTTCGGCCCGATTTCACTACCTCGGAGAACTCGCCACCCTTGGCCGCCAGTGCGGTGCTGAGCTTGTCGAGTGCCGGGAGTAGCTCCTCGCGGATTGCGGCAACAGCGGCAACGTGAATAGCCGCCGGAATCACATCGTTCGAAGACTGCCCAAAGTTCACTTGATCGTTTGGATGGACATCCTTTGACAAGAAGTCCCCACTGATCATCTCCGAGGCACGGTGTGCGATGACCTCGTTAGCGTTGGTATTGGTTGAGGTGCCAGAACCAGTCTGGAAAATGTCGAGCACGAACTGCCCATCGAGAGCGCCGTCGCGCACCTCGTCGGCAGCATCGGCAATCGCCTTCGCTTTGACGACATCCACATAGCCGGCAGGCCCAGAAACGCGTGCGGCGGAGCCTTTCAGCAAGCCGAGGGCCCAAATGAAGCGGCGGCTGAATTTGAGGTTGGAGATGGGGAAATTGTCGACTGCTCGTTGGGTGGAAGCGCCGTAATAGGCGTCGGCGGGTACTTGAACCTCGCCCATTGAGTCGCGTTCGATGCGCATAGCTTGCCCCCGATGATGAAGCGGATTGGATCTACCCTCAGAGACTAGTGAGAGTCTTGTCAGCGTGATCCAGCGAGCGCGGTTGCGACGGCCATCGGGACAATGGCGGCGACGTCGCCGTCGATGCGCATTGTGACCATTGAGAGCCGATCGTGGTCGGTGGCTCCCCTGTTGACAATGACATATGGTGTTCCCCGTTCGGAGGCATGTAGCGGGATTGATGCCGCAGGGTTCACGGCCAGGGTCGATCCAAGCGCAACCACGAGATCACAGCGATCCGCTGCCTTGTACGCCCTCGCCATTTCGTCGGCACGAAGACTCTGCCCAAAACTGATCGTTGCCGCTTTGAGGAAGCCACCACAGTGACACTGGGGCACCGCCCCAGTGTCACTGAACGTCTCGAAGTGAGGCTCAGGTGCCGATCGATCCCCACATGTCTGACATTCAATCTCTCGATTGGTGCCGTGGATCTCGACCAGCTTCTCTTTGCTGGTTCCGGCCAGCGCATGTAACCCGTCCACATTCTGAGTGACCACCATCTCGATGCGCCCGGCGGCCTCCAGATCCACGATGGCGTGATGAACCGCGTTTGGTGGAGCCTCTCCCCACGTCTCGGCATCCTCCATCTTCTGCTGCCAATACGCCTGCCGCTGACTCTCCGATGCCATGAAGTCCTGGTAGTACACCGGTTGCCGCGTCTTCCACACTCCCTGGGGTCCCCGATAGTCAGGGATACCACTAGCGGTGGATATACCCGCGCCTGTGAATATGAGGATCCGTTCGGCACCGGCGAGGAGCCCTGCCAGCTGCGCAGTCTCATCTGTGGTCATGATCGTCCAATCGGTACGGAGGTGAGGTCAAAGCTAACGGAAACTGGCGTCACTTCGACGACGCCCACCGAGTATTCCAGGACCACAGTCGTCGCCTCTTCCTGATCCACATTGGGCGCTGCCTCCCAGAGGATCTCGATGACACCGTGGTCGTTTGGGTCGAGCAGCTCGGGGAATGTGCCATATCTGCCGATCTCGCCTCCGGCACCATCAAGCAGCGCTGCTTCGACATTGACACGACCGCCGTGTGCAGTTCCTTGCAGCTTCCATTCGACCTTGCCGAGATAACGACCCAACTCCAGGGCGGTAAGGACCAATGTGACGTCTTGGTCGACGACCACCGAGACCGGTTCGGGGGCCACGAAAGGTCGGCCGGAGATCGGCAGCGTTACTGACCCTGGCATGGTGCGTTGGTCCCAACGTTCGGCGAGACTCGTCGTGGCAAACGTGGTTTCCCCGCTGAATGGTGCTGCAGGAAACTCAACCGAAAAGACTCCAGCAGTAAACCGACCCAGCACCACCCGCGACGACTCCACGACCGTGCCAGCCGCAGACTCCAACCACCAAGTCCCCCCAAGAGGCCAAATCGGAGCTGACGCGTCCCCATCGCGAGCAACCACGGTGCTGACGGTCACGACTACTAGGTCATCGTCGACAATCACCTCGCCGATATGAGCTGCCAGCCCCGGCGCCATCTCTGTGTACCCAGGCGGATAAGCAGCGAGACCCGATTCGGGAGCCACAGTCGACGCTGACGGGGCAGCGGTCGCTTCTACCACCGCCGGGTCGTTTCGAACTGCAGACAACAGGGACAAACCCCCCACAAGCCCAAGCACGACTCCCCCGACCACAACTGCCCAACCCGGTCCGCTGCCGGATGGCAGCTCATCCAGAGGTGACCGGATGAGCTCCTCGTAGTCAATGTTGCTCATGAATTGCCCCGCTATCGAGAACAAGGACATCTCCGGTCACCGGACGCATCGCAGGGCCAACGTCCTCAATCACGAAACTCGCCGGGGCGTCGTTGCCATCCCAAATCAGCTGTAGTCCACCGCCGGAGCGTCCCGACCACCGCCATTCTCTGTCGATGGGGAGGAGCGCTGGAAACTGCCAACGATCGCTCGTGTCCTCGAAATCGAGCTGCACGATCGTTGACACCGATTGCTCAAGCACCGCGGCCACCGTCACGGTCCCACTCCGAAACGACCCCGTTGCTCCCACTGCTGCGTCGAGCTCAAGTCGGTCTCCAAAAACGGATCCAACCCGCCAGCCGACGACCCTGATGGTCGCGACCCCGTCGTCGCCCGAAGGCAGCTCAAACCAAGCGGAGCTGTCCCGGATGCCGGTCGTCGCTTCGACGTCAACTCCGCCAGTCGTCGTCAACACCCAGTGCTCCGGGTAGGCGACCACTTCACCGTGATGATCTCCACCCTCGCGTTCATGGAGCGTCGGGCTCAGCCCGGCGAGTTCGTAGTCAAACACCACCCTGGTGCCGTCCACAACCAAATCGCGAGGCAAGATGAATGTCGAGCCGATCCGGGTTTCACCTGGTTCAAACCAGGGAACAACTTCTCCGACAGGTGCGATCGTCGTTGTAGACAGGTCGGCCTCTACCGGCGGGGGTTTCCAACCCAGCGAAATGCGCCAAGCGACAGCAGCCCCGAGCCCGAAGGCC
>JASJHC010000421.1:0-2695 GCA_033791245.1 Acidimicrobiia bacterium
CTACTCGGATTTCTATCACATGAACCTCAGCGGGGTTGAGGCGATAAGCCGTCTCCTAGCGGAGCGGATCGACGGGCTTCAGCTCGAAGTTGGCACAGGGCGTTGTTCGGCTAGCTAGACAGAGATCAGCGGTCCGAATACTAAGACGAGACCGATGCTGACCACCCCGACCGACACTGCGGCGGCTATGCCAACGAGGAACGGTTTGTAACCGAGGCCGCGGAGTTGCTTGATGGAGGTGCCCAGCCCGACCGCCGCCATCGCAGTACCAAGTGTGTATTCGGCCCAGGTGCGGATGCCGTGGGTGAGATCTCCCCAGCTGTCTTCGCCCCAAAGACCAAAGGCCAGGTTGCCGCCGTCGACGTTGGCGTCCCCGATGGAGCGGACAATCGCCATGATGAGGAACCCAACGATGAACACCGGGATCATGTCGAGGACTCGGGTGCCTTCTCCTGCCTCTTCGCCTTCTTCGCGCATGTTCTTGGCGTACAAGTAGGTGATGCCGGGGATGACCACCACCATCATCACATTGCGCACCAGTTTCGCGACGATGGCAATGTCGGCGACGCTGGGGGTAGCGGTGATGTCGAACGACTGGTCGTAGATGAGGCCGGCGCCGGCAACCTGGGCCGTCTCGTGGATCGACGTGCCGAGGAACAGGCCGGTGTTGATGATGTCGCCGCTGAAGATGAGGTTGCCGAGGAACGGGTACAAGACCATGGCGGCGATGCCAAAGATGGTGATGTTGGCCACCGCATATGCGACCTCTTCCTCTTTGGCCTTGAGACCGGGGGCGGCTGCGACGATTGCGGTTGCACCACAGATGCCGGTGCCGATGGCGATCAACGCACCCAGGCGGTCTGACAGACCGAGGCGGCGACTGGCGGCGATGGTGACAACAAGCCCGGTTATGACAGCTCCGGCGACGATCGGGATCCCAAAGCCACCGATCTCGAGGACGTCGAGGATGCTGAGTCGTATGCCGAGAAGGATGATGCCAAGCCGCAGCAGCTTCTTGAGCGAGTACTGCACTCCGGGGGCGAATCGATCGTCGAGGCCGATTGTGTTGCGGATCAGCATTCCGAGGACGATGGCGACGAGGATGAAGCTGACCAGGCCATCAAACCCGAGAGCGTCGTTGATGAGGTCCGCAAGTGTCAACGAGGCGACTACAACGATGGCAGCCAGCACGACGCCGGGGATCAGGGTGGGGACCTTGTCGATCGTGGTTCCAAACAGCAGCCTCTCGAGGAAACTGGCTTGGCGGCTCGTAGATTGCGCAGTCATCAAGGTCCGATCAGCGTTGGAACGGGTTCCATTGTTTCACACCATCGTAAATTGCCGAAACGGACAGCCCTAGTTGACTGAAGGCAGTGGGCTGCGCTTTGCGCAGCTTGTGAGTTCGGCTGCGTCGAACTCGTGGCTAGTCGACTGAAGGCAGTGGGCCTTTGTTGAGAGCGGTCAACACCGCTTCGCGCAGGTCGTCCGGTCGGAACGGCATTTTGACCACCGCATCTGCTCCGGCTGCGGAGATCTGCTCGAGGGACTTTTCCCGAGTGTCGGTGGTGATGGCGACCACCCCGGGCACCATCGAGCGGGCCTTTAGCCTCTCAATGATGCTGAGACCGATGGTGAATGGTTGGTAGACACCGATGATCACCAGTTCTGCCTCGTCAAAGCCACCGAGTCGCTGCGGGCTGTGGGGGAGACGTTGCGCTTCGAACTCGCAATTGAAATCTCTGAGACAGGTCTCGATAAGTCGGCGCAGCACCGACGAGTCCTCGATTATCAGCACACGCATCTGATAGTCCATCCGTGGATTAGGTTCGCCCTCTGGTGCGGGTTCTTGTCAACTAACCACATCACAACACATCTCTGAAATCGAATATGGACAGTTTGCCCAGTTTGGGGTCACTAGTCCCCTGCGTCTAGGGCAATTTCATCCAAATATGCAATTCATATTGCACTTTGGCACTGCACATTAGTGCAACGACGTGGTTTTGAGCGATAACCCACGCCTGGTCGGGTCCAGGTAGTCTGCGGGCTATGACCAACACCTACCAGGCAATTCTGGATCTCAAGGCTATCCGCGACTATCAACCAATTCCGCTTTCCGAAGAGCACCTCGAAGCCATTCTGGAAGCAGCCCGCTGGACCGGGTCGGCGAAGAATCTACAGAACTGGGCCTTCATCGTCGTCCAGGACGAGGAGCAATTGGAGAGGGTTGCCGGATGCGGCGACTTCGGCGATCCCATTAGGGCTTCGGCGGCAACGGTCGTCATCGTTGAGGAACCTGGGGGTTATTGCTTTGATTCGGGTCGGGTGGCGCAGAACATCATGCTTGCCGGAGCCGCGCTCGGTATTGCATCTTGCCCCATCACGCTTCATCGTGATCAGGACGCTGCCGCCCTGCTCGGTCTCGGCGCCGGGCAGTTGTGTCGGTTTGCGGTAGCCCTCGGCTACCCGGCCGAATCGGCTCGCCCTATGAAGTTCGGCGGGCGGAAACCGCTCGAAGAACTGGTTCATTGGGAGCAGTACTGAGCCTCCGCATCTACTTTGCGGGTTCAATTCGGGGTGGCAGGGACGATGCCGCCATCTACATGGAGCTCGTTGATGAGCTAGCGCGTCACGGTGAGGTGCTCACCGAACATGTGGCGACCGTTGGTGAGGAAGATCTGTCGGATGATGAGATCTA
>JASJHC010000422.1:0-3317 GCA_033791245.1 Acidimicrobiia bacterium
AAGGCGGCGTTCGGATTGATGGCAACCATGCGCGCGGCCGCTGCAGCCATCGCGGGGCGGTCGTGTTCCATCAGGCTGGCGTAGGCCTTGGCGTGTTGGGCGAATTGGCAACCGGGATCCAAAGATACCGCGCGGCCGGCGAAGCGAATGCCGATTTCCAACGCTCGGGGGATTTCCTGATAACCGAAGACTTCGGCGTCCAGGTAACTCTGGCTCAACATCGCCCACACGATCGCGGAACTAGGTTCCACCTTCGAGGCATGTTCCAGCGCGCGCAGGGAATCGCGAAACGCTTCCGGCGCCATGGTCAACTGGTAGTGAAAACAACGCAGTATTGCCTCGTAGGCCGACGGCTCTGAGACCCGCCTGCCCTCGGCCCGCAGGCCCATGGTGCGAGGAATCACGCCGTAGGCGTCTGCAACCCGTCCCAGCACTATGAGCACGATCCTGTCTTCGATATCGAACAGCCGCGACGGCAGGAGATCCTCCTCGAAGCGCTCCGACCAAAGCTGCTCCCCGGTCCCGACGTCCAGTAAGTGGACATTGATGCGCAGGCGTTCGCCGGACTTCCGCAGCGTGCCTGTGAGCGCGTAGTCCGCTCCGAGAGAGGAGGCCCTTTCCCGTGTGTCCTCCGATATCGTCGCTGAACGGGCGGCTGAGCAGAAGGCAACGACGCGGATGCCGGAACAGCGGCTCAGCTCGGCTGTCAGCTCTTCGCCGATGCCGTTGATCAAGTACCCGTGCTTCTCTTCACCCAGGTTCTCCATCGGAAGGACCGCGATGACGGGGGGTTGGAGGGCTTCGGGCGGGGCGGTTCCGGCGGGTTCCGGCCGCGGTTCCGTTCCCTCACCCTGCGCCGCGCTGCGGATGAATCGGGGTACGTAGGTGCCGCGGGGTATCTGGACGAGGACAGGGTCTCGTCGTCCATTGCCCTCGTAATACTTGCCCAACGCGCGACGCAGTCGGCCCGCTTCGATTCGAACCAGCGGATCGGATTTCGGATCGAAAGAAGGACCGCGACCATACACTTCAACGCCGATCAGGTACTGCTTGATCGACTTGCCCTCTCCCACAAGGGCTCGTTCGGTCACGAAACGCAGGAAGTCAGACATTCGTCTGGACGTCAAGAATCCCCGGCTGCCCAGAAGACGAACCAACTGCTCTCGGACCTCCTCGTCGCTCGGAATCGTGGCGCTGCGTTCCGCTCTGTCTTGGCTTGGCAGGGCCGATTTCATTGCTGACGATGGATCAAACGAGACTCGGGGCATGTCATCTGGTTCGTGGCACTCTGCGACGTTCGTTAACGGGTGGCATCGATTTGAAAACCTGAGCGTGCGGCCTGGTGCTTGGATTATATCCGCAAGATTGCCCTCCGTCTCTGACACGCCAAATCGACTGAGACAGTGAAAACTGCACAGGCTGAAGGGTTGTTGTTACGTAAGCTTGCGCAGCTTACCCCAAGCACTACCCTTTCTTACTCCCACCGACCGGCGTCTTGCACCAACATCCACCACACGGCAAACAGGCGACCTGGTCCGAAAGATCTGGTCGGCGTCCACTCAGGATAGTGTCTCGCGATGAGCGGACGAACTCTACCGCACCTTGAACAACGCTTTCCCGATAGGGAAACGCAAATCGCGCGGCTAGCACGGGTCAACCCCGACTTCCACGATCTTTGTCGTGACTACGAGGACTGCGCCCGAGTCCTTGAGGACATCTCCCGGAACCCCGTACCGGTTCTAGAGCGGGTCAAGGAGTATCGAGAACTCAAGCTTGCGTTGGAGCTCGAGATTCGCGAGTTCTTAGAGCGACCATCCGGACGGGTCTCCGTCTTCCACGACGACCACCACTGATTCACCACGAGGAATTACCCCATGTCCCAGATCGAGAAATGGCCGCCGATCCCCGAGGAACGACGCAAGAAGTACGAGGACCTGTTCAACAACTCCACCAGCCTCGACGGGGTGCCGCCGGACGTGCGTGCCCACATCGAGCGCGTCGGCTCTCTGCACGGTGAGGGCATCGAGGTCATCGGCAATCTGAACAAGGATTATCTCGGCGCCTTCCACGCCCCGTTCTCGCACGACCTCGCCGAGGCCGATATCGCCATCGTCGGTCTGCCGCTGGAAAAGGCGGCGCCCATGAACGCCTCGCATAAGTACGGGCCGTCCGAGCTGCGGCGCCTTTCGAAGAACGGCATGGGGGTCATGGAGCCCTGGGGCGAGGGCTTCGACATCCCGTTCGACCTGTGCCGCATCATCGACTACGGCAACATTGATACCTACGGCCGCTTCGATCTCAAGGACGAGGTCGCGAAGTGCATCGAGGTATTTCACGACATCGTCGTCAATCACGGTATCACCCCGTTCAGCTGGGGTGGCGACCATACCGTGAGCTACCCGCCCATCAAGGCGCTCGGCGAGCGCTATGGACCCTTGGGCATGATTCACTTCGATGCTCACTACGACATGGTCACCTATGCCGATTTTCCGTATCCCTACCACTCGGGCAGCCAGTTCACCCGGAGTATGGCGGACGGCAATCTGGACCCGGAGCGCTGTATCACGATGGGCGTTCGCGGACGCATGTCCGCTTACGTCGGCGGACACCCGAAGAACTTCGGTAACACCGTGCTTACGGCCGACGAGGTGTTCGACATGGGTATCGACGCCGTCGTCGAGAAAATCCTGCAGGTCGTCGGCGACGGGCCCGTCTACTTCACCTTGGACTGTGATGCCCTCGACGCCCCCTATAACCACTCCAACTCCGCCATTGAACCCTTCGGCCTGGATAGCCGCCAGATCTGGGACATCATCCGCAAGATCCGCCAGACCAACAAGGTCAATCTCGTCGGCGCCGATGTCGTCGAGTATGCCCCTTACCTCGACCCCTCCAATGCCGACGGCTACACCCTTGCCGGCATCAGCTGGAAGCTCGTCTGCTGGTTGGCGGATCTCACCGCCAAGCGTAACGGCGAGAAGCGGCAGACCCAGTGGCCCCTGGCCTTCGGCCGCGCCACGCTCTAACAGGAGACCAGTATGAGCGAATTCTTCTCTCTCGAGGACCAGGTCGCCGTCATCACCGGCGGCACCTCTGGGATCGGCCTCAAGGCCGCCGAGCGGTTCATCGCCTCGGGCGCCAAGGTGGTGATCTCGGGCCGCAAGGACGGTACTGAGATCGCCGAGCGGATCGGCGCCACCTTCGTCCAGTGCGACGTCTCCAACGAGGACTCGGTCGCGAACCTGATGAAGACCGCGCAGGAGACCCTAGGCAACCTCGACATCGTCGTCAACAACGCCGGCGCCAACTTCGGCTAC
>JASJHC010000423.1:0-5038 GCA_033791245.1 Acidimicrobiia bacterium
ATGCGCAAACTATTCGTTCTAATTGGAGCCGCCATGCTGGCACTACTGCCGGCAGCTGGTGCCAGCGCCCAAACATCAGAAGGCCAGGTTGTCGTGGTTCACGGCGTACCAGACCTCACTGTTGACGTTTATGTCAACGGCGACCTAACCATCGAGGACTTCGAGTACGGCACCGTTGCCGGCCCGCTCACCCTGCCCGCAGGAACCTACGATCTCGAGGTCTATGCGGCTGACGCCGATCCGAGCTCATCTGACCCGGCTCTCGCTGGATCAACTGATCTTCCCGGTGGCGCATACGCAACAATCGCCGCATATCTGCAAGAGGGCGGCGCCCCCACTCGTGGCGTCTTCGTTGAGAACAACTCCCCAACCGATGCCGGCAACGCTCGCATCACCGCTCGTCACCTTGCTGACTTCGGTGCAGTTGATGTGCTCGCCAACGATGGTGCGGTCTGGGAAGGCGTCACCAATGGCGTCGGTGCGGACACTGAGGTTCCCGCAGACACCTACAACGTGAAGATCACCGCTGCCGGTGATGCGGACACCGTTGCTTTCGACGCTGATCTCAACCTTGCTGAAGGCACCAACACCATCGCCTATGCGATCGGGTCGGTAGCCGGTGGCAACTTCCAGGTGGTCGCCAACGTGATCTCTGGCCTGCAGTCGGCTCCCGAGGGTGTGCCAACTGGCACTGGTGGCACCGCCGCTGGTAACAGTGCACTGCCGGTGGCACTCATGGCCATGGGACTTGTCGGCTTGGCCGGCGGTTCAGCGCTCATCGCCCGCCGCCAAGAGGGCTAGAAGGACCCTGATACAACCACTAGAGGGGGCTCGCCGGAATGGCGGGTCCCCTCTTATCGTTATGGAAAGATATGAAACGACGCAACTTGGGCATCGGCCTCTTGGTGATCAGCGTGCTGCTGATCGGTATCGGGGTGTTCGCTATCGGCTCCGGTAGTACCTCGTCTGGGGATGTCACATCTGTAGAAGCCGCACTCCGACCGTCGCCAACTACAACGACGGAGCCGCCAACCGCTACCCCTTCCGCTGCGCCAGAAGCAACCACAAGCACCGAGCAGACGGTACCCGTGGTGCAACAGATTTCCCCTCCGACCGGGCTGCGTATCAAAGGGCTAGACGTGGACGCTCCCGTCGATGCATACGGTGTCGATGCAAACACCGGCCAGATGGACGTCCCCGACAACACCACCGACGTTGGTTGGTATAAGTTCGGGCCACTTCCCGGCGAGTCCGGTTCCGCAGTCCTGGCCGCCCATGTTGACCTCGCCGGTAGCGGACCGGGAGTGTTCTTTGACCTCGACACTCTCGAAGCGGGCGACCCGGTTGTGGTGCTCCACGAGGACGGGACCGAATCACCATTCCGAGTGGTCGCCAGGGTCACGTATGACAAGCAGGAGCTACCGCTTGATGTCATCTTCTCGCGCGAGGGTCCACCGGTGCTAACCCTCATAACTTGTGGCGGAGCCTTCAACAGCAACATCAGCCGCTACGACAGCAACGTTGTGGTGTATGCGGTGCCTGATCTCGGCACCGCACCCGCTGGAGGCTCTAACCTCTGAGCACTCATGAATGATCTGTACGAGATAGTTGCTGAACCTACGCTGCGCGATCCGGCACTGATACTGGCCCTATCAGGATGGGTGGACGCCGGTAGCTCCGGCACCGCCGCTGCTGATTTCCTCGCCGAAGACGCCTCCGAGCTAGTTCGCTTCAACGGTGATTCGGTCTTCGACTATCGCGCTAACCGCCCCACCGTCCGCTTCCGCGACGGCCGCATGACTGAGGTAGATTGGCCGAGCATCACAATGCACCACCGCTCGCTCCCCGAGCGAGATCTATTGGTCATGGTTGGTTCGGAGCCCGACTATCGCTGGAGGGCATTCGCAGAGGGGGTAGTCGACCTCATGGACCGGTTCGGAGCAAGTCTCCTCATCACAATCGGTGCCGTACCCGCTGCAGTCCCCCACACCTACCCGCCACCAGTAATGATGACGGCCTCCACAGACGAACTGGTTGGCGGTGATGATGTTGCCCTCGGTGATGACCTCGATGTGCCCGGGGCCGCAGTGAACGTGGTCGCTGATGCAGCAGTCCGTCGCGGCATGGGTTCCATCGGGTATTGGGCACAAATTCCGCACTACGTAAACGAGCAATACCACGCCGGTAGCCTTGCTCTGCTGCGTCGGATCGCCGTTCGCCTGGACCTCGACCTCGACCTATCCGAGGTCGTTGCAGCCGCCGACGAGCAGGCCGCCCATATCAACGAGCTGATCGCGACCCGGCCCGAGAACGAAGCCCACGTCCAGAAACTCGAACTGCTCGCCGAGGAAGGCCGTCTCGCCAGTGGCGACGACCTCGCCGCCGAGATCGAACGATTCCTCGCCGACGACTAGGGCTCGCTGGACGGTTAGCATCCTCGCTCATGACAAATGCGCCTCACCAAACACCCGCCTGGGTCAAGGATGCTGTCTTCTATCAGATCTTTCCCGATCGGTTCGCTAAGTCGGATCGGGTCTTTAAGCCGGCGAACCTACAGGAATGGGGAGCGGCCCCAACCAGCCATGCATTCCAAGGCGGGGACCTGCTGGGTATCGCTGAGAAGCTTGACTATTTAGCCGACCTTGGCATCACCGCGTTGTATCTGAACCCCATCTTCGCCAGCGGGGCCAACCATCGCTATCACACAGACGACTACTACCAAGTTGATCCATTACTTGGTGGCAACGCGGCACTCGATGAGCTTATTGCAGACTGTCACCAGCGCGACATCAGGGTGGTTCTCGACGGCGTATTCAACCATGTCGGCCGCGGCTTTCATCAGTTTCACAACATCGTCGAAAACGGTGCCGAATCGCCCTATGTGGACTGGTTCACCATCGACGACTACCCACTCAACCCATATGGGAAGGGACCAGCCAACTACCTGGGCTGGTACAACCTGAAACCGCTCCCCCGGCTCAATACCGACAATCCAGTGGTGCGCGAGTTTGTCATGGGGGTGGCCGAACATTGGCTGCGCAAGGGCATCGATGGCTGGCGCCTAGACGTGCCCGTCGAGATCACTGCCGACGGATTCTGGGAAGAGTTCCGCCGGCGGGTTCGGGCAATCAATCCGGATGCCTACATCGTGGGGGAGGTCTGGGAGGACTCCACCGAATACATAGTCGGCGGCACCAGGTTCGATGCGACTATGAACTACCTGTTCACCGTCGAGGCACTCTCTTTCACAGCCGGCAAGCACATCGACCCGCCACACGTCGTCCCCAACCCGGCGTACGCCACCGTGGCTCCAATCGATGCCGCCACCTACGCCGACCGAATCGATGCCCTCTTCGCCAGGTACCCAATGGAGAGCCACCTGGCGAACCTCAATCTGCTCGAATCCCACGATACAGCCCGGTTTCTCACCACGGCTTCAGGCGATCGAGCATCTCTCATTCTCGCTACGTTGCTGACGATGACGTTCCCAGGGGCACCGTGTATCTATTACGGGAGCGAGGTCGGCGTGACCGGATCACTCGACCCTGAGTGCCGCAGGGCTTTCCCCTGGGATGAAACGGAGTGGGACAAGGAACTCCTGACAGCGCACCGCAGTTTGTCTGCCCTCCGCCATGCCCATCCGGCACTGCGGGCGCCCGGCTATCGCCACCTGTCGACTGCTGGGCATCTGTACGTATTCGAACGCTTCGACGAGGACGAGAATCTGACCATCGCCGTAAACGCCGGCGATGAAGCAGAAACCGCCCCGGTCACCGGCAAGCTCGATCTCCTGTGGGGCGATGCCGCACGCAGCAACGACGTCATCACCGTCCCGGCACGTTCCGGGGCTATCTGGCGGTCCAACTAACTGCTTGCCGGGCGGCATCGGAGCCGCCGAGCCTCTATTCCTGGCCGTAGCTGGTGGCCCGGCTGATGAACGCGGCCATCTGCTGGCGGGTTACATAGGCATTGGGGCAGAAACGATCGTTGTCAGGCGGGTTGCAGCCCTTGGATACACCGGTGGCCCCCAACCGATCGATGGACTCCTCGAACACTGATCCGTTGTCATCGGCAAACAGGTCATCGGCGCCTAGGTCGGGAAGAGCGAATGCGCGCACCAGGAAAGCTGCCATTTGCCCCCGAGTCACGTACGCATTCGGACAGAATCGATCATTGACGGGAGGATTGCAGCCTTTGGTAACGCCCGCCGTTCCCAATCTGTCGATCGAACCCTCGAATACAGAGCCATTGTCATCTATGAACAGGTCGTCCCCCGCCCCGGCTGTATAGCTGCGGGCCCTCACTAGGAACGCCGCCATCTGGCCGCGAGTGACATAGTCGGTTGGGCAAAACAGAGTGTTGCTGGGTGGGTTACACCCAAACGTGATCCCCTCCACCGCAAGCCACAAGACATGATCGAAGAACAGGTTCGTCGTGGGCACATCATCAAAATACGGATAGATCCACACCTGCACCGTCCCAGTCGATGAGCCGAGCCGCTCGTCATCAACCCGATAGTCAAACGAATCCGTATACGGAACCGCCTGCCCCTGTGGAGCAACAAGACCGTTGTGGGTGTAGGTGACGATTCCACTCGGGTCGATGGCCACCGTCCCCTCATCGGGCATCCGAGTGATGTCGCCCAGTTCGAGTTCTTCCCCGTCCAGATCAGAATCGTTGCTCAGTGGAGCAATCTCAACCGACTGCCCCCGATGCACAGTCGCCTCGTCATCGACGACGATCGGCAGACGGTTCACCGACTCCCAGGCGATGCCGTATTCGGCGTCGGGGTGATCGGTGAGATGTGCCTGGTTGGTGCCATCGGGGTTCATCATCCAGATATCGGCGTCGCCGTCGCGGTCTGAGGTGAACGCAATCTTCGAACCATCCGGCGCCCAGGCCGGCTGGTAGCTCTCCCATCCAATTGCGTTCGTGAGGCTGTAGGGCAGCGAACCGTCGGCGTTCATGATCCACACGTTCACACCGAATTGATACGACACGAAGGCAATCTTCGATCCGTCGGGTGACCACACCGGAT
>JASJHC010000424.1:0-4997 GCA_033791245.1 Acidimicrobiia bacterium
TATCCAGACGATGCCGGTCACGATTCCGCCGACGATGGCCGCCCCGAATGTTCCAGCAGATGAGCGCCAGTCAGACGCGATGATCCAGAACACAATCAGACCCAGTCCGACTGAGACGATGTTGGGAACCGTCACGACGCGTTTGAGCCGGCCGCCTGAATTGTGTTGTGAGTCGCTATCCATAGCGGGTTACCTCGGCTGGCTGCCAGTCGGGCAATGTTAGATGGTTGAGAATCGTCAAGCTGCGGCGCACGGTGCGGCGGTGATTGTCTGCGCCCTTGACCACCATTGTGTCACGGCGTTCCGTTGGGGCCGCCGTCGCAGGCACGAGGCGAGTAGATACCTTCGATGACTCCGTCCGACGCATTGCTGGTGACCGGTCCCCACAGAAGTGTTGCGTTGTCGCTGGAACGCAGCAACAAGAAGTGTTGTGATCCTTCGATTTCGTCGAATGCCAAACCCGATTGGAGATAGATGGCGTCAAGTTTTGCGACAGTGTGTCCAAGCGCAAGGCCGGAACGGCTGGTAATCGCTTGGGTGGGGTGATCACTTTCGGTTGCGTCGAGCCGATAGCCGACGAGAACCTCTTGGTCTCCGTCGATGCGGAAGACGGTGGTCAGTCCATCCCAGACATAGGCGACGCCCTGCTCGCCATCGCAGAGTCCGAGCTCGGTTCCTGCCTCATGTCGGGCATCGGGTTGTCCCAGGCTCGCAACCAAACGTCCCAGATACTGTGCATCGGCATCGAAAGAGAATGGCCCGAGGGCAAAGGCTCCAAGCGTCAGATCCTGGACGGCGATGGCGGCTCCCTCCGCCTCGAGCGGAGGCAGGATGGTTGTCGTCGTAGTGGTCGGAGGGGTGGTGGTCGTTGTTGGCGCACTAGTCGTCGGTGACGTTGTCGTTGCCGCGGTCGTGTTTGTCGTTGCTGTGGTTGTATCGCTTGCAGCTGTCACGGTCGTCGTCGGGGCGGCGGTGTCGTCTCCATCGCCGCTGAAGACTCCGGACAACGCTGCTAGCACCAGTGCCAGCCCGAGCGCTGCTCCGACGAGCAGGCCCCACGGGCGTCGAGGTTTTGCGGCTGCCGGATCTGGCGAAACCGCAGCGGTGCTGACAGCCTCGCGCTCTTCAACTGAGGCGGCGACGATCTCGAATGTCAACGGTGGAAGTTGCTCACCAATCTTGGTATCGATCCAGGTGTGACCACACTGCGGGCAGATAGGTTTGGCCACTGGGCGGGCGGTGCCGCAGTAGACACACAGGCCTTCTCTGTTAGGGGTTTGTTCACTCACGAGGACGTAGCTTACGATCCGCGAGGGGTTCTGGGTGAATCTCCCGCAGATTCTGTGTCAGGCTTCCAGCCGTTTGCGTAGCGCTTCAGGGCTACTGACGGGCAAATCACAGACAAAGTCTCGGCAGACATGGGCTGCCGCAGCGCCGCCTGCGGTACCGCGATCGTGAAGCAGCGGCACCTCCGAGTCGGCGAAACCAACGGCGACGATGCAGTTGGGTCGATAGGTTTCCCACATCACTCGCTCCAGCGGAAGCCGGTCCGCAGCAGCCCCGACGATGGCCACGTCTTTGAGTCCAAGATGGGAAGCGGCCAGTACGCCGAGTAGGTGGGCGACTGCGTTGGGGGCTTGTTCCAAGAGACGGGCGGCGCCACGGGCGATGCCGTCGATGTGAGGAGAGGCAATCCCGGTGTACGCCGAGTGCATCAGTAGCGCTTCCGCCGCAAGCGAGTTGGCCGACGGCAGTGGATTGTCGGCGAAGTCCTTTGGTCTTGCGATGAGGTCGGTGGCATCAATACCGGGCGAGTAGAAGCCATCCTCATCGCTGAAGAGGTCGATCATCTCGGTGGTCAGCCGGTCGGCTTCCCGGTACCAACGCTCGTCGCCGGTCGCCTGAAATAGTGTGAAGAGCCCGATGGCCATGGCGGCGTAGTCGTCGCAGAAGCCGGGGCCAGAAGTCCTTCCCTGTCGCCACGACCGCAGCAGACGGCCGTCGTCTCGTGTCATTGTCGTGGTCACGAATTCGGCGATTCCAATGGCCGTATTCAGATAGTGACTCGAGTCGAGCACAGCGGCAGCCTCGGCAAACGCACGGAGGGCCAATCCGTTCCATGAGGCGATTACCTTGTCGTCGCGGCCAGGGGCGATGCGCTGGGTGCGGACACTCCGCAGAGCGGCGTCAGCGCGTTCCTTGGCTTCGAGGACGGCGGTGACGTTCGTTGCGTGTCGGTCGGCGACCTGGTGATAGCTCATGGCCAGATTCAGATTGTTGGCCCCTTCGAAATTGCCTTCTTCAGTCACGCCATATAGAGACCCAACGACATCAGCATCATCTCCGACGATGCTGGAGAACTCCTCGTAGGTCCATACGTAATACTTACCTTCGACTCCTTCTGAGTCGGCGTCTTCAGCGGCGTGGATGCCACCGCCGGCGTCTCGCATGTCATTTGCGAGGTAGTCCAGGACCTCGGTTGCGGTCTGGGTGTAGCGAGGCTCGTCGAGAACTTGGCCGGCCCACAGATAGACCCTGGCGAGCAAGGCGTTGTCGTAGAGCATCTTCTCGAAGTGGGGGATGAGCCACTTGTGATCGACCGAATAGCGAGCGAAGCCGCCGGAGGTCTGGTCGTAGATGCCGCCGGCTCGCATTGCGTCGAGGGTGGTGCGCAGCATCGGTTCGATGGTCGTTCGGGTGGTGGGGTCGAGGACTATCGAGCGTAGAAGGAACTCCAAGGCTGGGGCCTGTGGGAATTTTGGTGCTCCGCCGAAACCTCCCCAGTCTGCATCGTGAGCGGATGCGAGGGTTCTGACTGCGGTGGCCGCGGCGTCGACCACGATTGGTGGCTCGGCAGCCGGCATGCCGTTGCGCACTGTGTCGGCGAGTCGGCCTGCCTGGTCGGTCAGCTCGGGGCGCTTCGTTTTCCATGCGTCGATGACGCTCTCGAGAACCTGCCGGAACGACGGCATTTGGCTGTGGGCTTCCTTGGGGAAGTAGGTACCGGCAAAGAAGGGTTCTCCGGTCGGGGTCAGGAACACGGTCATTGGCCAGCCGCCGTGCCCGCTCATCGCCTGGAGCGCATCCATATAGATGCGATCAACATCGGGTCGTTCTTCACGATCAACCTTGACGTTGACATATTCAGAGTTCATGTACTGGGCGGTTTCGTCGTCTTCAAATGACTCGTGGGCCATGACGTGGCACCAATGGCACGCCGAATAGCCAACCGACAGCAAGATCGGCCGATCTGTCGATTGCGCCAACTGGAATGCCTCCTCACCCCACTCGAACCAGTCAACCGGGTTGTCCTGGTGCTGGAGGAGGTATGGCGAAGTGGATTGGGCGAGTCGATTTGGCATGTACCGAGCCTACGCGTCCGCGGCGGCCTGGATGACGGGACTGGTTGCCTGGATGGCATGACGCCTGCAACGAGTGTTCAGGGCGATCGTCCGGTGGTGGTGTAGGTGTGGCCGAGCGGTGTGGTGAATTCGAAGTCGCCGCTTGGCAGAGGGCGGTAGGTCCAGCCGTGGCGGTGACGGATGGTGTGGTGGTGACGACACAGCGGGGCAAGATCATCCGTCTTGGTGATGTGTGACTCCGACCAGGGGATCCGGTGGTCGATGTCGCAGGCGGTGGCGGGCATCCGGCACCCCGGATGGACACAGGTGCGATGGCGGGTCTGGACCCGGCGCCGTTGTGCCGTGGAGGGTCGACGTCGGGTGATCCCACCATCGATCGGCATGCCGGTGTCAGGGTCAACAAGCGTCCATCGCCATTCTGTGTTCTGCTGGTTCTTTACCACCTGGCGGGCGATGTCGGCGATGACGGGCCCGTAGCCGGCCAACTCGCCGGGGTTGTCAGCCAAACCGGTGAGCGTGGGGAGGTCGGTCAGTAGTTCGACCCCGCCTTTGCATGTGTGGCCCGCCTTCGTGCCTGCGAGGAGGTCAAGCAAGATGTCGGTACGGAGTTGGTCCATGGCCCGCGGGTCACCGCTGCGTTTCGCCTGCAGAGCCAATTGATTGATGTTTGCTCGGGCGGCCGCGGCCCGCTCCGGGCTGAGGTTAAGAGCATGAAGCTCGGAGGTGCCATCGACGGTGGGCTCAAAGATCACTCTGCGGTCCTCGACCGCACGCTGATAGCGACCCTTGGCGTCATCAGGGTCGACCTCGATACACAGTTTCCGCAGTTTGGCCTGGAGTTGCCCGGTGGTCAGCAGGGGAGCATCACCGATGACTTCGTCGACAATGCTGCGTGCCCCGGCAATGGTCAGGTGGAGGGTGTTGTTGACGATGACACGGGCTCGGCGGACGTCGATGGTCCCTTCGCACAGCGCATCCCAAACACCGGGGAGCCGCCGCTGGAGATCGAGCGCCAACGTCATCTCTGCGTCGGCGGCTCTGCGTGTTAGACGTAGTGCCGCCGCTATCTCGGCCGCACCAGCTGCGGCGGCCTCATCGGCGAAGCCCCCGTCATCGTCCTTGCAGGCATCGACTACTGCGGTCATGGCGTGGTAGGAAAGGGCCGCATAGTGGGCTTGCATCCGTTGGTGAGCTTGCAGCACCCGGATCCGGTCGTAGCCAGAGCACTGGTTGATGTCGATGTCGTCGACAACGGCGGCAAGCACATATCCCGGCGGTATCGCATCGAGGTTCTCCGGAACCCATTCTGTTTCAGCGGTGAGAGTTCTACCGAACATACGTTCGATGATATCAACTGCCACCGACAGGTTCTAGGGGTATGGGGAGGTCGGCGGCGCTGATGGCTGGGCGCTGGTCTTCCCGCACAACGATGGCCGTCATTCGCGGAGTGTCGGGGGTAGCCCTTTGGTCGCGCAAGGTGCTCGACACCGGTGGAGCGCTGCTTCGAGTCCGGCTGAACCAAGGCAATCCGCCGCTCACAACCGGCGATACCGAACGGCTGACCAGATCACGCTATGACCTCGATCTGGAAGAATATGTCGGGAAGGTCAGCTGCACTGATAACTGGTCGCGGGT
>JASJHC010000425.1:0-7355 GCA_033791245.1 Acidimicrobiia bacterium
CGACTCAACCGAGGGATACACCACCAGCCGATCCGAGCGTCTGCCCGAGCTGACGGATTCAGCGAGAGCCATCGCATCGCGTACCCGCAACGTCGCCGGACCGACCCTGTAGACCCCACGGGGCTTACAGAGGACTTCGTAGCGGGCCATCATCGGCTCGCTCTCGTCGACTCGCTCGGCAACAAACGATGCGGTCCCCAAGCCGTGGACTACGTCTTCGACGATGGCGGAGTGCAACCTGCGGCTGGAGACGAGCGACAGCTGCACGATCGCCCGTTCCCCGTCATGGACCTGCACTGGGGAGATCTGACGGGTCAGCCGGGCGCGCGGTGCGCTGCTGCGCACATATACGACACCGAATGCGACTGATCCCGCGAGGAAGATGGCAAGGGCGAGCAACAGTCTCTCGCCAAAGCCGATCCATAGGACCCCGAGGGCGAAGGCTGCACCGAGTGCAGCCCAGCCGCGCAGAGTTGGCATCAGACGCCGCTGCGTGCGCCGGGTACTCCGACCCGGTCGCTAATCGCATCGATGATGCTCTTGACGCCAGAACCGCGCATCTGTGCCTCCGGTTGGAGAATCAGACGGTGGTTGAGGACGGGGTGGAGCATCTCCTTGACGTCGTCAGGCGTTACAAAGTCGCGGCCCTCTGTCGCCGCGTTGGTCCGGGCGGCTCGTTGCATGTAGAGGGTCGCCCGTGGCGAGGCCCCCAACAGCAGGTCCGGGTCGTTGCGGGTGGCATCGGACAGATCCACCAGATAGGACCGGATGGCGTCGGCAACGTAGACGCGGGCGGCGATGTCAGCCATGCGGTTCACGTCGGCGGCGTCGACAACCGGCACCAAGGCCCCGAGCGTCGAGTGATGTCCGTGGGTTTCGAGCATCTCCAGCTCTTTGTCCCGTTCCGGATACCCCATACCCAGCCGCATCATGAAGCGATCGAGCTGTGCCTCGGGCAGCGGATACGTTCCTTCGTGCTCGATTGGATTCTGGGTGGCTACCACCATGAAGGGATCAGCGAGCGGTCGGGTAACGGCGTCAACCGTGACCTGTTGCTCTTCCATCGCTTCGAGAAGCGCCGACTGGGTCTTCGGGCTTGCTCTGTTGATCTCGTCGCCAAGCACAACGTTGGCGAATACCGGGCCAGGCCGGAAGACGAAGTGCGCCGACTCGCGGTCCCAGACTGAAACTCCGGTCACGTCCGACGGCAATAGGTCGGGGGTGAATTGGACTCTCTGGAAACTGCAATCGATCGACTTCGCCAGTGATCGGGCAAGAAGTGTCTTTCCGACTCCAGGGACGTCCTCAATCAGAGCATGGCCTTCGGACAGCAAGCAGATCGTTGCCAATTCAATCGTGCGGCGCTTGCCTTGAATGACGATCTCGATGTTGTCAACGATCGTGCCAAAATTCTTTCCGAACCACTGAAGGTCATCAGCAGAAACAGTCACATGTGCTCCTTCCTCCGGCAGCAACGTGGTGAGACTATCAGTGCTGGTACCTCTCTGCCCACGTCGGCCCCGTTCGGCAATGCCACGATGTCAACGCCTGCGCAGTTACGATCGTTCCATGATGTCGTGGAATCTTGTGGCGGCGGTGGGACGACGCCCGGATCTGTGGGTAGAAGGGGTGCGTACATTGTTTGCCGTTTCGCCGCGAGATTGGTGGCGCAAAGCGCCGTTTCTGCCCGTGCCCGACAAGGCTTATGCCGACTGGCAGCTGGCAACCGCTCACGGCGATTCCACCATTGCGCTGTCTCCACAGGACTTGATTCTGTACCTCGAGTGGCGCAAGAAGCAGCACAAAGCACTTGGGAGGGTCTAATGGCAGCAGCGCTACAAGATGAACTGTTGGCGGTGCCCGGTATCGCAGGCGCCGAGGTGGAGTCGGACCGCGGGTTCGCCGGTGTCCGCGTCCAGTTGGCGACGGGTGCCGACGCGGATGCTGTCGGTATTGCGGTGCGACGGATACTTGCCGAGCACGGGATGCGTCCCGTTCCCGCCGAAGGTGAGGACGGCTTGGAAGGCCCACCGCCACCGCCAGGTGCCCCTGGTTCTGTTGTGAGTTTCCCGCGTGTCGGTGAACATGCAGCCCCCGCCGGGGGAGTCGACGCCACGGAGATGGTTGCGCGGCGTCTGGAAAGCGTTGCGGTCGAAGAGACACCGGACGGTATCTCGGTATCGGTGCGTTCTTCGGACGGGCGGCGGTCTGACCGCATGCTGGAACTTGGGATTGGCGGCATGGATGCCGCTGTTGTTGACGCGGTGGCAGAGTTGGCCGACGAACGCGATGTCTCGTTGGCTGGCGTCAGCGAATCAGAGCTCGCTGGCTACACGGTGGTCACCGTGCTTGTCGCGGTTGGCGAGAACCGTCATGCGAGCGGGGCGGCGGTGCAGCAGGGCGGTCGTGCCTACGCAGTGGCGCGGGCGACGTGGGTTGCGTTAAGCCTTGATGCAACGAATCGGGCTACCGAGCTGGGATAGCTTGACTGGCGGGCAGCGCTTCATTGCGCTCCGGCGGTATCAGCTCGATGACGACGTCCGCAGTCTCGTCGATACGGACCACTTGCGGGTCGGGCTCATCCTTGATTGGCAGGCTCAGGATTTCTTCAAACCGGGTCTGCTTGGCGAGGACATCACGCACGATCATCCGAAGATTGTCGGCGGGTGGGTCGGTCAGCATGTCGATGTCGTCTGGATCGGTCGAAAGCAGAGTTACTTCGTTGAGGCGGAGCGCCGACATGATGACTTCCTGGGTGACCTTGTCTGCAGAGAAGGTACCCAAGGAGGGAACGACGACAGCGTCTACCTGACCAGCCGAGATGATCCCGACGATCGACTGCAGGCCCTCGCGGCCGACTGAGTGACCCGGAGTACGGACGTCTTGGCAGAGAGCCACCAGACGGTGCCCGTTCTCGTTGATCCATCGTCGGATCTTCTCGGATTGGGCGAACGCGGGCTCTCCTTCAGCGGAGGCTTCCCTTATGTACCCGACAATCCGCACGCGCTGCCTTCTTTCGAACTTTCGGCTGCCGACAGTTTCGCAGTGTCACTCACTGTGGTCAACGACCCTTGGGGGTGGTGCGAAAACAGCCGTATTGGCTCGCCTTCTAGAGAGCTCTTCTCGGCCAACGAAGCCAGCGAGCCAGCCCTGGCGATTCATGGCACCCCCTCGGGGAAGGAGAGTTCCCGGGGGTCCGTCTGAGCCAGTCGGGAATCCGAGCCTGACTGCAGTGGGGCGGGGGCGTTGCACCGTTATGGCGGGGTGTGGGACCATCGCGGCATGGCGTTGTTGTGCTCTCCATTTGCGATCCCCGTGTCCCGATGTTCAGATGTCACGGCAGGTCGTCGCACAATCAACCGCGCTCGGTCAGCCATGATCGTGGTGATGCGATGACATCGAAAGGTGCCGAGTTGTTCGACTGTTTGCGGTCGCTAGGGCTGCCCGATGGTGAGTATGCGGTGTTCGGGAGTGGTCCGTTGATCGTTCGCGGAGTCATCGAGGCAACCAACGATCTCGATGTGGTCAGCCGCGGGGCCGCATGGGAGCGGGCATGCGAGCTCGGCGAGTTGGTGACGCTTGTCGAGTATGACGTGGACGTTGTCAGTTTTCTCGATGGAGCTATCACCATCGGGAGAAGCTGGGCGTACGGAGATGTCGATATCGATGAGGTGATCGATACGGCGGAGGTCATCGACGGTCTTCCGTTTGTGCGACTCGAACATGTGGCTGCGTACAAGAAGATTGCCGGGAGACCAAAGGACCTCGAACATTTGCGTCTGATGGAATCCGCTCTACGTGGCGATGTCCCGAATCCGTGATGCCAGAGGTTCGCTTGCCGTTCCTCTTTCCGTCCCCGTCAACGACCCTCGGGAGTGGAAAGTCCCCAGGCTCTGTGTGGGTTCCGCAGCCCGGTTCGGCGCTGCAATCTGACGGCCGGTGTTAGCCTTCCAGCATGAAGGCCCTAGTGCTCAATGCCTCGTATGAGCCGCTCTCGGTTGTGCCGGTGAGAAGAGCGGTCGTCTTGGTGTTGCGCAACAGTGCGGACGTCGTTGCGTCCAACGGCAAGATCTGGCGTAGCGAGCGGATCAACTTGGCTTCGCCTTCCGTCATCCGACTCCGGAAGTTCGTGAAAGTCCCCTACGCCCGTCGGGTTCCGCTGAACAGGAGGGGAGTGTTCCTCCGGGATTCCCACCTCTGCCAGTACTGCAACCGCGCCGCCGAGAACATCGATCACGTTGTTCCCAAGACGCAGGGGGGTACCCACACTTGGGAGAACGTCGTGGCGAGTTGTCGGCGCTGCAACACCAAGAAGGGTGGTCGAACTCCGGATCAGGCGGGTCTGCAGCTGCGTCACAAGCCAATGGTGCCACGTCGCCATTCCTGGGTGCTGGTTGCGATCGGGACCGAGCCGGATCCTGCCTGGATGGAGTATCTGTCCTAGTTGGTTGTCAGCTAGGTGTCGGTGCGGAGCAGCAGGACTGGGCGTTTCGCAAGACGGGTGACCTTGGTTCCTGTCGATCCGAGAAGACCCTCGAACAAACCGGCGCCGTGCGAGCCAACGACGATCACATCAACGTCGAGACCCGCCGCGGTTTCGAGTATTCCCCGTGCCGATGGTCCCTCGACGACTTTGCTAGTCGCCGCGATACCGGAGGCTGCCAAGGCCTCCATGATGGGGGCGCAACGCTCTTGTTGTTTTCCGTCGAGATACTGTTTGATGATGGCGTCATCGCCTGGCCATGAGCGTGGCGGATCGAGCCGGGGGGTGGTCATTACGGTCTCGGTGTCGGTACGGCGCAGCGTTGGTGGCTGTTGGTCACTGAAGTGATCTTGTAGATCCTGCAGCATGGCGCGCGGAACCTCGATCACGGTGACCACGGTCACGTTGCCATCGGGGCCGGCTAGAGGTGCGGCGAACTTGGCAACTGTCGTCGGATCGAGTTGGCCATCGGTAGCGACCAAGACGTGCATTGACCATCTCCTTGACGTGCGTGGCGTGAAGCGTAGCGGGCGGAGTTACTGTTTCGCTTGTGGACTTACTCCAGCGATGCAGCTATCTCACGCAACTTGGGAACTTCCAGTCCTGCCTCATCGGCATGGGAGATGGCTCGGGCCAGTCGGGCCGGGGCGCTGCGACCGGTCGACCCGTGCTCTGGATCACCATCGATCGCCTCCACCATTCCTGTCATGAGTGCATCGGAATCGAGCTCGGCCCCGGTTAGCCATGCCTGGACCTTGAGTACGTCGGCGGCAACGTCCTCGGCCAGTTTGCGGTTGTTGTACCACAGGTCGGCCACGCTCCCTCGAGTCGTGAGCCCACCGATGTTGACGGTGAGGATGTACATATTCTTGCGCACCAGCTCGTAAAGAAGTTCGTCCTGGCTTTCCACGACGAAGGCAGGAACGTCGATGGTGCGTAGCGCACGAGTCAGCAGATCAGCGCCCGGACCCGCAATCGGGGTAGGGATGATGGAGAGCTCTGACCGGCCTGGCTTCTTCTCGAACCAAACGACAGCCACTGTGGGATCTGTGATGTCGTGTGGCATCCAGCTGCGGGGGAGCAACTCGTTTTGTACAAGAACCGTATTCGACTTCCATTCGGCGGGCAGATTGGCCAGGGTGTTGTCGAGATCGGCCTCGCCGACCGTTACCAAGGTGAGCACCGGCTCGGGGTACTCCGCAGCGACGTCTGCGATGGCAGTTCTGCGAAGAACCGGGACCACGGGGTGGCCGATTCGGAGCAATCCGCGGGCGAAAGAACCACCCAACTCGCCCATTCCTACGATGACAGCTGGTGTTGTTGGATTCATCAGGGGCACGGTAGCGGACGATCACGACAGGAGCGCACCGTCGAATGTGTGCTCTGGCTGCTTGGGTGTAGATTTTATTGGTCCAGGCACCGAACGAGGGGAACCTGATGAAGGCGATTGTTCAGCACAAGTACGGCGAACCGCAAGATGTCCTGGAATTCAAGGAAATCGACAAACCAGCCGTGAAAGACGACGAGGTGTTGGTCCGGGTTCGCGCAGCCTCGATCCATATCGGCGATGTGTACACGATTCGGGGGGTGCCGTACGTCATGCGCCCACTCTTTGCGATGCTCCGGGCAAAGAACCGTGTTCCCGGAACTGACATTGCTGGCACAGTTGAGGAAGTGGGCAAGAGTGTCACCAACCTCCAACCAGGTGACGAAGTGTTCGGGCCATGCAAGGGTGCCTTTGCCGAGTATGTCGCCGTTTCCGCCGACAGTCTGGCGCTGCGGCCGTTCAATCTCAGCTTTGAGCAAGCCGCTGCCGTTGTGACATCAGCGTTGACCGCCCTGCAAGCTCTCCGCGACAAGGGCAAGGTCCAGGCGGGTCACAAGGTACTGATCACTGGTGCGTCGGGTGGGGTAGGGACATTTGCCGTTCAGATCGCCAAGTCGCTTGGTGCCGAGGTGACCGGTGTTTGCAGCACTCGGAACCTTGAGATGGTCCGCTCGATCGGCGCTGACCATGTGATCGACTACACCCAAGAGGACTTCACAAAGGGTGACCTGCGCTACGACCTCATCCTTGACAATGTTGCGAGCCAGTCGATGGCTGACGCGAGGAGTGCTGTCGCTGCTGACGGGAAACTGCTCGCAAACGGTGCCCCGGTGGGTGGCTTCATTGGTGGCTTGACTCATCCAATGAAGGCGATGGCGGTGTCGCTGTTCGTACGCCAGCAAGGGCGTCCTTTTGTTTCGGTGCCGAACCAGGAAGACCTGGTCACCCTGAAAGAGCTGGCCGAATCCGGCGAGATAGTGCCGGTCATGGATCGGACATTCCCGATCGAACAAGCGCCGCAGGCCCTGGCCCACGTTGGCGAGGGACATGCGCAGGGCAAGACCGTCATCACGATGTGACGCTGGGTCGGAGGCGGGAGTATCACACGGGATTGTGCCGGCTGTGAGGACCGTCCCCCTGCTTCTTGCGTACGCGGAGCCGGCATCTCGGCGGCATGTACGCAGGAACGTTAGACACCGCCAGCCCTGCCATTCCGGCGTACTCACCGCCGGTATTCCGGCGGCGTGTACGCAAGAACCGGAGGGGGCCCGGCCCACGCCGACTACACATCCGATCTGCCCGGTGGCGACCCCCTGTTCACCTCTCCACTCGGCCACAGCTACACCACCAGAGGTCGATCCCCCTAGAGATTGGTACTCCGTAGCGGGGGAGTGGCGCCCCACTATCTGACCCGATCCCCGCAATCAAGTGGGGTCTCGGGGTTCAAACGCGCCCTTGGGGGGCGGTGTGGTGGGTCGATCGGCCTATTTGTGTCATATGGGGGGTAAATGGGGGCGAAAAGGGTTGAAAGGTGGCGCGAAGTGG
>JASJHC010000426.1:0-2983 GCA_033791245.1 Acidimicrobiia bacterium
GTCGCTATAGAGCAGCGGCTGTTGCCTTTTGAGTACGAGGAAGTATCCATCCGCACTTCCGGCGAGATGACCAAAGTCATCGCCGACATGGTCGTGCGTGGTGCTGGCTGCATCGGAGTCTCCGCTGGGTACGGCATGTACCTTGCTGCGCTCGCCACCGCCAACATGGGTGCAGCGGAAGCTGATGAGTCGCTCCGTCAGGCCGCTGCGGAACTGGAGGCGAGCCGTCCCACCGCGGTGAACCTCACCTGGGCCGTGCAGCGGCAGCTTGGTGAGATCCTGGGGATCGAAGACGGTTCCAAACGCATCTCAACTGCAAGGTCGCTTGCCGAGACGATTGCCGACGAGGACGTCGCCTACTGCGCCGCCATCGGTCAGCATGGTCTTGGCATCATCGAAGAGATATACGAGCGCACCGGGTCCACCGTCAACATCATGACCCACTGCAACGCTGGATGGCTGGCCTTTGTCGAGCACGGCACGGCCACTGCCCCGATGTATGCGGCGCACAACAAAGGTATCCCCATCCACGTGTACGTTTCCGAAACGCGCCCGCGCAACCAGGGAGCCCGCCTCACCGCATGGGAGCTCCAGCAGGCAGGCGTCCCCTTCACTGTGATCGCCGACAACAGCGCCGGGCATCTTCTCCAACACGGAAAAGTCGATTTTGTGATTGTTGGCAGCGACCGCACCACGGTGAGCGGCGACGTTGCCAACAAGATTGGCACCTACATGAAGGCCGTTGTTGCTAGAGAGAACGGTGTTCCCTTCTACGCCGCTTTGCCGTCGAGCACATTTGATCCACTACTCCACGATGGTGTTGTGGAGATACCGATCGAAGAGCGAGACGGTACCGAGGTCACCCACGCCACAGCTTTCCTCGACGGTCGGCATATCGAGGCGGAGACGGCGACACCCGGTGCCAACGCGGTGAACTTCGGCTTCGACGTGACTCCCCGTCGCTATGTGACCGGGATTATTTCCGAACGTGGCATTTGTGACGCAAACGAGGCGGCCATCTTGGCTTTGTATCCCGAGTTTGCCGACGCGGCAAACCAGACAAGTGAGTAGCGGCAGGCTGTAATGGAGAACCGGTGGAAAGACGACCAGGCCGCAACATGTGACGGTCTTCTCGATGAGTGTGTCTACGCATCCCGATTGCTCGGTGCGGACACCGCTCTTGTTCTGCACGGCGGAGGCAACACGTCGGTGAAGATCGCCGAACGTGACCTCTATGGCGACCCTGTGGACGTTCTGTATGTGAAGGCAAGTGGGTGGGACCTCGTCGACATCGACGTGGCTGGGTTCGCCCCGCTCCGGGTGGACCGGGTGCGCAGGCTTGTTGAACTCGACGAGCTGTCCGACACGGAGATGTTCAACGAACTGCGGGGATCGTTGCTCTCAGCCGGAGCGCCGACGCCTTCGGTCGAAGCCATCCTCCATGCCATCGTCCCCGACATCGCAGTGCAGCACACCCACCCCAACGCACTGCTTGCCATCTCCAACACTGTTGGCGGTGAGGACAAGGTACGCGAGTTGTACGGAGACCGTGCAGTGGTAGTTCCATACGCAATGTCCGGGTTCCGTGCCGCCAGGGCTGCCGCCCGCGCTTTCAAGGCTGAGGCGACCGACAAGACACTCGGTGTTGTCCTGATGAACCACGGACTTTTCACGTTTGGTAGGGATCCTCGTGAGGCCTATCACCGCATGGTCGAGCTGGTGACAGATGCGGAGAGCTTCCTAAGCAGCACCTCTGTCGGGGGAGTGTCGGTAGACCCGATTGCTGTCCAACAACCAGTTGACAGGGTCGCCCTCGCCAAATTGCGCAACGAAATCTCGGCGGCGGCCGGATCACCAATGTTGGTGCATCGTCATCGTGACTCCGTCAGTTGGGCATTCAGCCAGCGTGATGATCTCGAAGCAGTGGCTATGCAGGGACCGGCGACACCGGATCACGTGATCTGGACGAAGCGGGTTCCGCTGCTCGGTCGTGATGTCGCCACCTACGCCAAGGATTACGAGGCGTATTTCGATGAGCATTCGGTTGGCCGGGAGCTCAGGATGCTCGACCCGGCGCCGCGGGTGATTCTCGACCCCGTAATGGGGATGCTCAGCGCAGGCCCTGATGTTGCGGCCGAGACCGCAGCAGGTGACATATACCTACAGATCATCAGCGTTGTTGAGCAGGCCGAGGGTCTGGGCGGGTATTCGGCTCTCTCCCCGCGTGACATCTTTGACCTCGAGTACTGGGAGTTGGAACAGGCCAAACTCGACAGGGTCAAAGAGGACGGCGAGTTCACTGGTGAGGTCGCTGTTGTTACTGGCTCCGCATCGGGTATCGGACGCGCTTGTGCGCTCGAGCTCCTTGATCGAGGTGCCGCCGTGATCGGGCTGGACATCTCGCCCGATGTTGCCGAGATGACCGACCACTCCGCCTACCTCGGTATCCCCTGTGACCTCACCTCGCTTACTGCAACCGCAGCCGCCCTCGATGGGGGGGTCGAACGATTTGGAGGCGTCGACCTGCTCGTCGCTTCGGCGGGCCTGTTCCCCGAGTCTGCCCCAATTTCCGCACACGACCCAGCCGCATGGCGTCGCGCCATGTCCGTCAACGTTGATGGACTGGTCCAGCTCCTATCGCTGATGCATCCCCTCCTCCTGCAGGCGCCACGCGGCGGTCGTGTCGTGGTTATCGGATCCAAGAATGTGGCAGCCCCGGGACCAGGAGCTTCGGCTTACTCAGCGTCGAAGGCTGCTGCCAACCAGATAGCTCGAGTCGCCGCTCTGGAGTGGGCCAACGACAAGATCAGAGTCAACTCGGTGCATCCCGACGCCGTGTTCGACACCGCATTGTGGACTCCCGAGCTTCTTGCGGAGCGGGCGGCACGCTACGGGATGACCATCGACGAGTACAAGAGACGCAATCTGATGGGTGTCGAGATCACCAGTGCAGCTGTCGCCAACGTGGTCGCCACCATGCTCG
>JASJHC010000427.1:0-6489 GCA_033791245.1 Acidimicrobiia bacterium
CAGGTCAGGTTGGTGTTGACCTTGATCACGCCGTCGAGACGACGACCCAATTCGGCGAGCAGTCGAGCTTCGTTTCTGGTCCCAATCTCGCCACTGAAGGTGACAACACCATTGGAGACCTCGACTGTGATGTCGTCTGGATCGACAAACAGCACCCGCCGCAACAGATCTTCCCTGATCTCGTCTTCGATGATTTCATCAGGTCGAGTGAATGCTGCCACCACATCGAGCCGCGAAATGATCCCGAGGCTTTTGCCGTCTGCATCGGTCACAGGGAGGCGGTTCACATCATTGACCACCATGAGCCGGGCCGCGTCTGCAACCGTTGCATCTGGCCTGATCGTCAACACGGAGCGACGCATGACCTGCTCCACGCGCTCTACGGGTTGCAGATTGTCCGCCTCCTCCCTGGCAACCTCAAGCCGAAGGAAGTCGGCTTCAGTGATGATGCCAACCACACAAGAATCATCGTCACAAACCGGAAGCCCACTCACCTTGTTGCGGACCATCATCCGCGCCGCGGCCTTTATCGGTGTGTCCGGCGACGCAGTAATGACATCTGCGGTCATCAAATCAACTACACGCATACGCTGCGCTCCTCCATATTTTTGTATGGCCCATTGTTGCACCCCGCGGCCGCGAAAGCGGCGCACGGTGCCAACCTTCGATCCGGGGTCATTGTTGCTTCAGAGCTCCGACAGAAGATCACGGCGTGATGGCAGCCAGGCACCGGTAACCGGACGGACCCTAATTCGGGCATCTACGACACTCAACCCTTTGCCTGGTTCGGCCACCTTCACTGGGTTCATGTCCATCTCTACGATCTCGGGAAGATCGGCAATAAGCGCCGAGACACGCAACAGCGCCTCCTCGACCGCCGGGATATCGCCTGCCGGCCCACCCCGATAGCCCGCAAGCAACTGTGCGGACTTGACCTCGGTGATCATTTCCGCAGCATCGATGTCCGTGAGCGGATGGATCCGGAAGGAAACATCGCCGATCAGCTCGACAAAGACACCGCCCAGCCCGAATACGATCAGCGGGCCGAAATTCGGATCCTCGGTCATCCCAATCAGGACTTCGTGGCCACCTTCGACATATTGCTGAACGAGTGCGCCGTCGGCGTCGGGGACCGCACCGGTCACCGCCGCATACGCATCGCGCACAGCCTGGTCGCCCTCGACATCGAGGACAACCCCGCCAACGTCAGACTTGTGCAATGCCGATTCGGAGATCACCTTCAGAACAACCGGCCCGGACATGGCCGCGGCCTGCGCCACCGCCTCATCGGCCGTAGCCACCACTGCCGATTTCGGCATCGCCAGCCCGTAGGCGCCAAGTACAGCCTCGACATCGTCCGGATCGAGCCACCCCACCCCGTCGGCAACGAGTGCAGCATCGACGATCTGTCGTGCCGTAGTGGCATCGATACCGTCGAGCTGGACGATGGCCCCCTCGTCCTTCTGCCGCCATCTGTCGTATTCGACCGCACGAGAGAGAGCAAACGCCGCCTGTTCGGGGAAAGGGTATGTCGGAATCTTCTTGGCGCCGCTGCTAAATAGCCTGGGGGCACCGCCAGAGCTCATGTACACGATGAGGAACGTCTTTTCCCCATGGTGCTCAAAAGCAGCATCACGAATCGCTATGGCCATCTCTTCTGCACCCTCGGGTGCCGCTGGAATAAAGATGGTCATCAAGGCATCGATCTCGTCCGAGTTGAGCAGGAGGTCGATGCATGCCGCATACTCGACCGGTCCGGCCGACGCGATCATGTCGACAGGGTTGGTGACGGAGGCATCGTCGGCAAGGAAGCCACGCAGTTGGCCCTTGAGCTCGTCGCTGAACTCAACAACCTCAAGCCCGTTTGCTTCGAGAGCGTCCACGGCGAGGATCCCGGGACCACCGGCGTTGGTCAGGATCGCGACTCGACTTCCCCTCGGGAGCGGCTGGTTGGCAACCAGCGACGTCACGTCGAAGAGTTGGGTAAGAGTGTCAGTACGGATCACGCCCGATTGCTTGAACAATGTGTCAACCGCCACGTCCAGACTGGCCAGCGAGCCGGTGTGACTAGAGGCGGCACGGGCACCCGCCGCAGTCCGCCCCGACTTCACCGCAACAATCGGTTTCTTCTTGGCGATCCGCCTGGCTGCTCTGGCAAATCGGCGCGGATTACCGAAGGACTCCATGTAGAGCAGAATCACATCGGTGCCCGGATCAGACTCCCAATACAACAGCAGATCGTCACCGGAAATATCCGCCTGGTTGCCAATCGAAACGAAAGTTGAGATACCGATATTCAGTTGAGTTGCGTAGTCCAAGATGGCGATGCCAAGGGCACCGCTCTGGCTGGACATTGCGACGTTACCCGCAGGTGGAGACAGCGGCCCAAACTGTCCGTTCATGCTGATTGCCGAGTCCATATTGATTAGACCCATGCAGTTGGGACCAACCATGCGCATGCCCGCATCGCGGACGGTCTGCATCAACTCATCTTCGAGTTCCGCACCGCTCTCGCCCGTTTCTGAGAACCCGGCACTGATCACAACGAGACCACGCACACCTTTCTCGACGCATTCCGCAACGACGGAGTTGACGAAACGGGAGGGGACCACGATGAAAGCAAGGTCGACTCGCCCGGGAACCTCGAGAATCGAGTTGTAGGCCTTTACGGAACGCACCACATTCGCCTTTGGATTGACCGGAAAGACAGGCCCGGTGAAGTCACCGTTGATGAGATTGGTGAACAAGCGACCGCCGATGGAGTTGGGCTCGCGGCTGGCCCCGATCACGGCAACCGCGCTCGGGAAGAACACCGGCATTAGAGAGGCTGCGATGGCGCGCTGCTCATCGATCTCGTCAGCCCTGCCCGAAAAGGGCGTCTCTACCGTTGGGAACTCAACCTTGTAGAGACCCTCGTCTGGTTCCCGCCGCATCGGATAACCCGCGTTGCGGAATACGCGGATCATGACGTGGTTGTCAGCCAGCACCGAGGCCCGAAAAGCTCCTATGCCCAGCGGAACCGCGTACGTGGTGAGGTAGCGAACCAGCCTGGTGGCAATTCCCTTCCCTTGCTCGGCATCGACGACCGCAAAAGCGACGTCGGCGATTTCGGGGTTGTCTGCATCACGCCAGTAACGGCCGACGCCGATGATCTGGTTTGCTCTGATCGCGACAAGCGCCATGCGATCCCTGTAGTCCAGGTTGGTGAATGCCTCTAGCTCCTCCGGCTCGAGACGATCCTTCGCCTGGAAGAATCGGTGATATACCGTCTGCCGGGACATCCGCGACATCATGTCCTGAAGGCCATCGGCGTCTTCAGGCAAGATGGGCCGCATCCGGATGGTTGTCCCATCGCGGAGGGCGACGTTGAGTTCCCATTCACTCGGGTAGCCGGCCGGCAGGGTTGGATCAGCAGTCATCAGTGCTCCTTGAGCGCGCAGATTTGTGAGTTTGGCTACGGGCGATTCCGATGATTGTTCCACACGAGCACAACCACAACGGCGGTGTACGCTGCGGCCATGAGACGAGCAGCCCTAATCGCCCTCCTGATTCTCGCGTCATGCAGCGCTGATAGCCAGACGGCGGAGATCGAGCCGCCTGCTCCCACTCTGACCACTTTGGCCGACGCCGCACCCGCGACCACGACAACCACGACCGCGGCACCCCTTACCGAAACGACCACCACAGCTACAACAACGTCCACCATGCTGCCACCCAACGCTGCTCCGGAATTCGGACTCACTCAGATTGTCTTTGACCAGGGCGCTTTTATCGTGCTCACCAACTGGGGCAACGACGCCGGGACTTTGAAAGGTCTCTGGCTTTGTCAGGAGGTGTCTTACATGGCGCTCCCCGATGTCACGCTGGCCCCCGGTGAGCAGGCAGCAATCGGAGTCTCCACATCTCCTCCACCGGATCTCGCCGGCATGGCGGCAACGATCGACCTGGGTCCGGCAATCGGGTTCCTTTCACCGGACACAGGTGAGGTGGCGTTGTACGACGCGGCCGCCTTCGACGACGCAGCGCACATAATCGCCTACGTTGCATGGGGAGAGGGCAGCCACTCTCGATCAGATTTAGCAATCAGTGCCGGCGCCTGGGAGGGGGGCTCCGTTGACGTTTTCGACTACGCCCCCTCCATCTCGACGGGTGTGTACCCGGCCACCAGCAACCTCACCTGGTTTGCGGACATCGGTGGCTGAGAACCCACTTCGTGGGTTCTTTGGGAGGTCGAAGCGACCTCCAGAGAACGTAAGAACGGCGGCCTCGCCAGCCGCTACTTGGGTTCTTTGGGAGGTCGAGAACCCACTCCGTGGGTTCTTTGGGAGGTCGCCGAGCGACCTCCAGCTAGTCCATGCGTGGCTGCTTTTGCGCCATCCAACCAAACTTTAGGGTTTGTTAGCACCACCTCGACTCGGCCCTAATGAGCCAGCTGCGACAGTGGTTCTTGCTACGCCACGCAGCAAAGCAAAAATTCGCAAGGGTGGAAGCCCCTCATCTGCCCATCATTCTTGCGAAGGTGAAAAGGACCCGCCATTAGCCCGGCGGGTCCTTTCGTATGCGCAGACCTACAGCTTCTTGCCGAAGGTGACTTCGACTCTGGCTCCGCCCAAAGCTGATTCACCGAGCTTGAGGTCGCCACCGGTGCGCTGTGCAGCACGCAACACGATGTCTAGGCCAAGACCGGTTGAGCCCCCGCCGCTTTCGCCTCGTTCCAGGGCCCCGTCGTGCTCAAAGCCTTTGCCGCCGTCCTCAAGGACCAAGATGACCTGGCCCTCGGTATCACCGGGGCGGGCCTCAACGCGATAGCCGGTACCCGCCTCCGTGTGCGAAAAGATGTTGCCGATCAGTGTGTCGACCAAAGCCCCGAGATCCTGACCGCTGATCGCTACGGGAAGCCTGCCACCCGACGTGTGCACATCCACGCGACGTTCCTGCTCATCGGCAAGCACTTTCCAGAATGTTGCCCGATGTCGAACGATCGCCCCGAGATCTGCCTGCTCTGGGCCTCTGTCCACGGCTGGCCGGCGTGCCTCGTGAATCATTCCATCGACTGCCGCCTCCATCCGATTTATGTCCTCGACGAGGACCTTGGAGGCCTCTTGATCGGTGAGCGTTTCTGCCTGGAGACGAAGTGCGGTCAGCGGAGTCCGCAACCGGTGCGACAGATCCGCAACCGATTCTCTTTCTTCCGCCAGCAGCTGCCGAAGACGCTCGGCAAGGAAATTGAATGCAACTCCGACATCGGCGATTTCATCGGGTCCGGACGGAACGACTCTTCTGTCGAGGTCACCACTGCCGAGCGCCAGAGCAGCATCGGACAGCTCAGCCACCGGACGAACCACGGACCTACCCAGTCGGTCGGCGGCAACCACGGCAACGATTACGAGGAACACGCCGAGGCCGGCGATCATGCCCCACGCCACCATGACTCCTTCGGTTAGATCCGATTCAGGGACAAAAGCGCGCACCACCACATCCACCGACTGATCAGGGACGTCGGCTGACAACAGCGGTACGAGGACTTCGGCGCCACCGTCGGTGAAGGCGGTGAAGGCACGTGCCTCAGAGAAAGCGACACCAATGTTGTCTGTGTTGAACACCGGCGCTCCTGCAATCTCGCCATCAGCGAACAGAATGGTCACCGCATCGGCGCCCGAGCCGAATACCTTGATCACGTCCTGCGCCGCGACAAGAGTGACCCCGCCCCCCTCCAACGTTGAGGTATTGACCGCCAGCGCAGTCGCGATCGCTCGGGCAAGAGTCTCGGAACGAGACAGCGCTCGGTTTTGTGCCTGATTGCTCAGTAGCAGGGCGAGCGGGATCATAAAAGCGATTACAACCAGCGAGCTGATGGCGAGAGACAGAACCGCAACGCGTTGTCTCATTCTTCTGGAACGACCAGCTTGATCCCGACGCCAAAGACTGTCTGCAGGTACCGACTCTCGGCGGCAGACTCCCCCAACTTCTTGCGTAGCCACGAGACGTGGACGTCAACCGTCTTCTCGCTACCCCCGTACGGCTGACGCCATACCTCGGCCAGGAGCTCGCGCTTCGAAACCACTTCGCCGACACGCTCCGCAAGAAACCGGAGCACATCGAACTCCTTGGGACTGAGGTCAATCGGCTCGCCGGCAAGGCGTGCTTCACGGGCCGCCACGTCAATCGCCAGGTCACCGACCATGAGCGGGCCCTGTCGGCCTTCACTACCGGTCCGCCGCAGCACCGCCCTGACCCTGGCCTCCAACTGATCGACCGAAAACGGCTTCACCAGATAGTCGTCAGCGCCGGCATCGAGGGTTCTGATCACATCCCGATCCTCGCTGCGGGCGGTGGCAACAATGATCGGCACTGCACTCACCGCGCGAATCATCTTGAGCAGCTCGGTACCGTCGAGATCCGGTAGCCCCATGTCGAGAATCACCAGTTGTGGTGAGACCCGGACCACGGCCTGCAGACCCTCCATTGCGGTCGCTGTTGACTCGACGT
>JASJHC010000428.1:0-3798 GCA_033791245.1 Acidimicrobiia bacterium
TGCCGAGCCAATCGTAGAAAAAATGCAAGAGAACAAGAACGATTAGAGCAAGGACCACGGCCTCGGCGATACGAACGGCAAGAGGTCCCGGGAGCAGGCGCCAGGTTCGGGTAATCATGACATCACCTCAATCACGTCAGCGTTTGGCCCAAAGGTCAATTCGGCGAAAACCACAAGACGCTGTCGAGCAGACAGTTTCGGGTGGCACGTGGTGAGCGTGAGCCAGGCGCCTTCGCGGGGGTCGGTCACCCAGACATCGGTCGGCGCCACGATCCTGGTTTCCCTGACCACATAGATGTGGGTGCCGAGGGCGGTATCAACCTCGATGCGATCGCCTGGATCAAGTGCGTCCAACTCGCGGAACGGCTCGCCGTAAGTCGTGCGGTGACCGCTGATGACCGCATTGCCGGGTTGGCCGGGCAACGCCGTGTCTGGCATGTGACCGGCGCCATTCTTCAGGTTCTGCGTGCTGACCCCTTCTACGACGTTCCAGCCGTCTTGGAGCCGGTCAATCTTGGGAATACGTATCAAGGCGAAAGCGGCCCCATCATCGGGCGGTGACTCCACCTTGAGCACCAGCGGCGCTGTCGGCACTATGTCGCCTTCGCTGCCGGTCGCCCCGGAAACGACCCCTGAGTCGTCCGGGTTGTCAGGGTTGGGGACGACAACGACCTCAGTGATCTCTGTGTCTTCCCATTGCTCTATACGTTCCGCAGCCAGCTCGGGCTGGTTCTGCTGGGCGAACCATGTGGTGATGTACAACTGGTGAACAACGAATCCGAGGGTGAGTACCCCTAGATAGATGAACGTCCAACCCACATTGTGAATCACCCGCAACGTTCGCCCTGCCGCGACAGGCGAAGCAACTGTATTGGGCTCGGCCGCGGCCATCGTGTCGGTCATCGGTTTCCTTGCATCAACTCAGTGTCAATCACTGGCATTGGAGAGTATCGGTTCTTGGACGCTAGCCTTAACGGCCATGCCTGTTTCAAAGAAACGTAAAAAAGTAGCCAATCGCCGCCCCACCCCACCGAGGCGGGTCGACCCTGTCGCCGACAAGGGTCCATCGCCCACTTGGTATGTCGCCGTCATGTTCGGTCTCATGGGTATTGGCGTGCTCGTCATTATGGCCAACTACATCACCCTGCTACCGGGAAGCCCGGACAACACCTGGTTGATGGTTGGTCTCGCCGGTATCGCCGCCGGTTTTGCGATGACGCTGAACTACAGATAGCCGTACGAATTACATAGATGTAGTTATCCACGTCGTTTTCCACACGTGGGGACAAGTCGCGAAAGCTGGGTTTGGCCCATGGCTGCCCGCCAGGCAGGCACTCACCCTCGGTAAGTCGGCTACGTCTTGATCTGGAACACGGGATGGTTTGCTGCCTCGGCAGCGAAGTCGCTCACAGGAGCGTCGTGGGCGACGTCGAAGAAGGGCCGGACGACCTTGACCTCCCGCACATACTGCTTGAGGATCGGGGCCGCCGCCTCCCCCATCACCTCGGCAACGGCTATCTCCTGTTGGGTACCACCGCGGGATAACTCGGCAAGGCCAGATGCCCGCAGGTTGTGTACCCAGCCAACGCTGCCATACGGAGCCACGAGGTAACGGAGCCCGTCTTTGCTCACGATGGTGATCGGGTTGGTGCGTTCCTGCCCGCTCTTGCGGCCGAGTGTCGTCAACAGGAACATGCTGTCGGCACCCTTCCCCTTGGCGATGCGACCGGTGACCATGTTGTTGATCATCTTGCGAACAAAACCTAGGCGATATTCCTTTGCCATGCCGACCTCTCTCCATCGCTACCAAAAGAGTAGTTGTCAACAACTGGTCAGGGGACCTCAATCATGTCTTCCCGACAATGACGGGGCGCGTCGGGGTCCGTGTCTTGGGCGTGGGTGATAGTGAGTCGCATGCCGCACACGATGCAGCGGTAGTCAACCGAAATCTCTTTGACCTGATCAGGATCCGGATCGTCGGGCTGCGGGATGAGCAACATCTTCACCACCCACAGCGTCACCGCGATGATCGCTACCCCGATCGCGATGGCGATCGCAATCTGCATTGCGTGAACGCGTGTCTGGTGGTCTATCGCGGACGAGGTGATGAACTCGATGATGGTGCCGTTGGCCATACCGCCGCCTTCGCACATTGTCTGCAGACCGTAGCGGGCACCACGCCGTTCCATTTCGTGGAGGAGCGTCGTCATCAGTTTCGCTCCCGACGCACCAAGCGGGTGGCCCAGAGCCATGGCGCCACCATTGACATTGGTTTTGTTCCAATCGGCACCTGTCTCCTTGAGCCAGGCGGCGATGACGGTGGCGAAAGCCTCGTTGACCTCGAAGAGGTCTATGTCGTCGATGGTCATCCCGGCCTTGGCCAGCACCTTCTCAGTTGCCGGAATCGGTCCAGTCAGCATCGTGATGGGGTTGACCCCGACTACAGAGAAGGCTTTGAACCTGGCACGCGGGGTCAGGCCGAGCTCGGCGGCCTTTTCTTCGCTCATCACGAGGACCGCAGCGGCGCCATCTGTGATCTGTGAAGAGTTGCCCGCGGTGACAACCCCGTCCTCTTTGAAGACCGTACGCAGCCCACCAAGAGCTTCGACGGTGGTTGTTGGGCGGATCCCCTCGTCACGGGTCATCATTTCCATGGTGCCGTCTTCGGTCTTTGTCTCAATCGGCATGATCTCGCGTTCGAAACGACCTTCCTCGGTCGCTTGATTGGCCCGCTGATGAGATTCAAAGGCAAGCTGATCGATTTCGCCGCGGGTGATTCCGAACTCGTCGGCGATCAACTCGGCGGAGATTCCCTGGGGAACGATGCCGTCGTCATAACGCTTGTTCATCTCGGGACCAAAGGGCAAACCCGGACCTTGCTGCATATTGATGCCCATGGGAACCCGGGTCATCGACTCAACACCGGCTGCAATGACTATGTCGTAGACGCCGGCCATGATCCCCTGGGCCGCAAAGTGGACCGCCTGCTGGCTGGAGCCGCACTGCCGGTCGATGGTGATGCCGGGCACGTGTTCGGGGAAGCCTGCCGCTAGGGCTGCGTTGCGGCCGACATTGACGCTCTGTTCACCGGCTTGGGTTACGCAACCCATGATCACGTCGTCAACCATGGCTGGGTCGAGGTTGTTGCGCTTGACGATCTCTTTGAGGACCTCTGCTGCCAGATCGACTGGGTGCCAGTCTTTCAGCTTGCCGCCTCGCTTGCCCGCCGGGGTGCGGACGGCGTCAACGATTACCGCGTTTGCCATGGTTCTCCCTCCAATAACGGTGCCGCGCTGAAGTGTGTGGTGGAGACGATCGGATTCGAACCGACGACCCCCTGGTTGCAAACCAGGTGCTCTGCCAGGCTGAGCTACGTCCCCAAGCGAGTCCGCATTGTATATGCACCAAACGGCTGCGGATACTCCAGAATCTAACTCTGGTCAGAATCGCTATGCGAGGTGGGTGGTGTGGAGGCAGCCGTGGAGGCTCGCCCCACCGAAAGAACTCAGCTGACCGCAGAGACAGCGAGTCGGAACTGGCGATTCGCATCAGTCACCTCTGGTAGGTTCGAGGATGGAGTAGCACTCCGGGGAAGTGGTAAACTTCTCGACTCATTGGGCCCATAGCTCAGCTCGGTTAGAGCGCATCCCTGATAAGGATGAGGTCGCTGGTTCAAATCCAGCTGGGCCCACAAAACAACCCGCTTCGGCGGGTTGTTTTTGTTGTCGAGCCGGAAACTCGATCACCGCTCGCTCCGCGTCCACATTGCGTCCACATCAGCGGCGTTCCACACCTTGT
>JASJHC010000429.1:0-3843 GCA_033791245.1 Acidimicrobiia bacterium
TCCTGGATCTCCTTGAACGCCTCGCCGGTCTCGTTGCCCTCGAGCACAAACGAAGCCACGTCTCCGTTGAAGTCCACCCGGAACAGCATCAGGACCGCAACCAGCGTCACCAGCCCGGTCAGGACAAGGATCCGCTTGGAATGGTTAACGATAAGTCGGGCGATCTTGTCCACTTGTACCTCCGCGCCAGATCTTAGCGAGGGGTCAAGGGTCTACCACTGGTTGTGTGTCGCAGGAATAGCGTCTGGGTAGCTCCGAGGCATCGACGTCATCCAGCACAGCCTGACGAAGAAGGCGCAGTCTTGCACTGCGTCGAGGAGGAAGGCGAAGCTGGGGGCGTCTAGGCCCGGAGACACACGGCGACTATTTCTGCGACGTACCACTAAGGCTTGGGTGTGGCGTTTCCTGCGCAGTCCAAACCTTCACCGGGGCGATAGCGGGCCTTGACCGAATCCTCCACAACCGTGCTGTCGGGACTCGTACTGGTGCGGAACGTCTCCACCGACCGACAGGCACCGGATCGCCAACTGCTCTGTCCGGTCTCCTCGACTTCCCAGTACTTCGTCGAGTACATCTGGACGGTGATGGTGGTCTCGGTGTACTCGGGCCAAATAAGGACGCCGTACGGGGTGTTGTTGATAAAGGCCAGGTCGACATCCGGATAGTTGAGCGTGGCCTCTCTGCCGTACGGATATCGGCTGATATAGATCGTGTGCGATTGATAGTCGTCAAACTCGAGGCCTGCAAAGAAGGCCGCATTGAACAGCGTCGTCGCAAACTGAGAAATGCCACCGCCAACGTCATCTTTGAAGTGGCCCTGCTGGATGGTCCCTGCAGAAACGAACCCCTTCTCCCGAGTTCGCTCCCCGACGTAGTCGTTAACGGAGAACCGCTCCCCCGGCTCCAGAACGTAGCCGCGAACGATATCGGCGATCTTTTGGATGTTGACGACCCGGTTCTGGCAACAAGCATGTTTGGTGGTGAACTCGCTCACCAGTTCGGTGACACCCAGGGTCTCGACGCGGTCGACCCCGCCATCTTCCTCAATGAGACGTGTCGGCAATATTGCAAAGGCATTGCCGCCACGCTGCGCCTCGCGATACAGCACATCGGCAGCACCGGTGTCGCAGCACGCCGCGGCCGGATCACCGTCGAGGCCGTAGGTGACCTCACCATCGTCCACAAGATATACGGGTTGCGGAAACGGCGTTGTGTAGCCATCCAGCAGCCTCTCCAACGAATCCAGAACCCGCTCCTCATTGAATACGGGCACAAGGCCGGCGCCAGTGACCTCAGTCTCCACCCAGTTGGTGAGTGTTGTGGTTCCGATATGAGCCGTCTCACGGTTGACGCGAACTGCCAGAGGAGTGTCGACCAAGTCATCCATGGCACTGACTGCGGCGGCGATATCAGCCTCGTCGTATTGAGGGGCCATCGGACTCCAACTGACATCTACCGAGAAGGGGACTTCACCAAATGCGACCTCGGCGGCAAGAGTCTCTGCCACCAACTCAGCATCGAGGTAGACACCGTCCTGGCCAGGTGAGACAACTACCTCGCCGGTGGCTGCTGAGAAGCTGGGCTCAAGCGGGGGCACGCTCACCCATCCAGGTGCCGACCGGATCATCTCTGCCGCAACTACCACGTCAACGGCATATACCAGATCGATGTCGACAGGCTGGCGCATCCCAGTCAGCCAGGTTGAGAGCGAACTCACGGGACTGCTTTCGCGGCCGGCGGCGAACACAGCTTGGCGCAACGCGTCCTTGTCGATCGAGATACCCGCTTCGGAGTTGGTAACACCGATATCCAGGCCAGGAGCTCGCACCATCACAAGATCGTTGGACATATCGGCGGCCAGTTGTTCGATGACCTGGTCCAGTTGACCTGCATCCATCCCGCCAACAGCCACGCCGGCAAGGGTGACATTTCGATTGACCTGGTCGGTGTGGACGACCTTGTCTACACCCCAGGCGGCGACGGTGCCGAGGAGGAGGATGGGGACAACAAGAACGGCGATAAGCAGTGAACGCCTTGACCAACGAGACATAGCGCCCGGGATGATACGACGAAATCCCGGGTAGCGGCTAACCAGGTGCCTCTTCTGGTTGTCGTTATATCGATTCGATATACATATATCGAATCGATATAGTGGTGGCTATGTTTGATCTTGCCATCCTTGGTTTGCTGCGTAGTCGCCCCCGCCACGGGTACGAATTGAAGACGCGCCTGCTCGATCTCGGCTTTGCCCGGGTGTCGTTTGGTTCGCTGTACCCGGCACTGCGGAGACTCGAGAAACTCGGTTTCATCGAGGCGCTGCGCCAGTCAGGGAGGCGCAAGGCCTACAAACTGACCGCAACCGGAGAACAAGAGTTGGACCGGATTCTCGATTCGGCTGACAACGACGAAGGCCGTCCCTTCAACATGAGGCTGGCGTTCTTTCAGTATCTCGAGCCGGCCGCCCGACTCCGCTCTCTCAAGCGACGCCGCCAGCACTTGGTGAGCAGACTCCGGACCGCACAAACGGCACTTCAGACATCAGAAGCACCCCTAGATCACTACACCGCAGCGCTGCTGCAACACAACGTCGGGACTACCGAATCGGACATCGCCTGGCTTGACCAGTTGATTGCGTATGCGCGCACCGAACAAGAAGTAGAGGTTCCCCGGACCCTTACAGGAGGCAACTAATGAGCAAGGTGAAAGTGGCAATTGCCGGCGTCGGCAACTGCGCCAACTCCCTTATCCAAGGCGTCGAGTATTACCGCGACGCGGCGACCGATACCGAAGTACCTGGTTTGATGCACGTCGACTTTGGCGGCTATCACATCGGTGATGTCGAGTTCGTCGCCGCCTTCGATGTCGACAGCACCAAGGTCGGCCAAGATCTGTCCAAGGCCATGTGGGCGAGTGAGAACAACACCATCAAGTTCGCCGATGTCGAGGTCGCCGGTCTTGAGGTTCTGCGCGGACCGACCCTCGACGGTCTCGGCAAGTATTACAACGGCACCATCGAAGAGTCCCCGGAAGAGCCGGTGGATGTTGTCCAGGCACTCCGCGACTGCGACGCCGACGTTCTCGTTTCCTACCTACCAGTCGGCTCCGAGAATGCCCAGAAGTTCTACGCACAAGCCGCCATCGACGCCGGTGTTGGCTTTGTGAATGCCATCCCGGTGTTCATTGCTTCCGACCCGGTATGGGCGAAGAAGTTCAAGGACGCCAACCTGCCGATCGTCGGCGACGACATCAAGTCACAGGTTGGCGCAACGATCCTGCACCGCAATCTGGCTCGTCTTTTTGAGGATCGTGGCGTCGTCATCGAGCGCACTTATCAGCTCAATGTCGGCGGCAACATGGACTTCATGAACATGCTGGAGCGGGAGCGTCTCGAGTCAAAGAAGATCTCAAAGACGCAATCCGTTACCTCGCAGATCGACAATGGCATTGCCGAGAGCGACGTCCACATCGGTCCTTCCGATCACATCCCGTGGTTGACCGATCGCAAGTGGGCATACATCCGGGTCGAAGGCCGTTCCTTTGGCGATGTTCCCCTCAACGCTGAGGTGAAGCTCGAAGTCTGGGACTCCCCCAACTCGGCAGGTGTCATCATCGATGCCGTTCGTGCCGCCAAGATCGCCATAGACCGTGGCATGGGCGGACCGCTGGTGGCGGCCTCTTCGTACTTCATGAAGAGCCCCCCCATTCAATACCGCGATGCCGACGCCATCGACAACCTGGCTGCGTTCATCGATGGTGAAGACCGCACCGCCGCCGATCTGGAGACCTATCTCACCTAAGGCAGTACTACTGTTCGAGATCGGAGGGGTCCGATGGGCCCCTCCT
>JASJHC010000430.1:0-2804 GCA_033791245.1 Acidimicrobiia bacterium
AGCCGTACAGCTTGTTGTCGGCGTTCTCGCGGATCGTGCACGTATTGAGCACTATTACGTCGGCTTGCTCGATGCTGGCGCTTGGCACCATTCCATCAGCAGCGAGCAGACCACCGATTCGCTCGGAGTCATGCTCGTTCATCTGGCACCCGAAAGTGCGGATGGAATAGGTCAACCCCGTGCGCGCCGCTTTACGCGGCGAACGCACACTTGGCATACCTAGGACCGTCGTCTCAGCCATGTCTCCCTAACGTGCGAAATCTGTCGCCCGGAATTCCCGGATGACAGTCACCTCAATCTGACCCGGATAGTTCAGGTCCTCTTCGAGGCGGCGGGCGATTCGACGCGCCAAGTCCCCGGCGGCCAAATCGTCGACAACACTAGGCGACACGGCAACCCGCACCTCACGCCCGGCCTGCATGGCAAACACCCGGTCCACACCCTCAAACGACATCGCAATCTCTTCGAGCCTCTCGAGCCGTTTCACATACGATTCCAAAGCCTCGCGGCGAGCGCCCGGACGTGCTGCCGACACTGCGTCTGCGGCCTGGACGATTACCGCAGTCAGCGTCCTCGGCTCTACCTCGTTGTGATGGGACTCAATCGCATGAACAATCGATGCTTCCTCACCAAAGCGGCGAGCGATCTCTGCGCCAATCATGGCATGGGAGCCTCCAACCTCGTGAGACACCGCCTTGCCGATGTCGTGCAAGAAGGCGGCACGACGTGCTTCTATCGGATCAATACCCAACTCGGAAGCGAGCATCCCAGCAATGTTGGCAGCTTCGACAAGATGATTCAGTACATTCTGGCCGTACGAAGTGCGGTACTTGAGTCGGCCCAACAGAGTCACCAACTCCGGATGAAGACGAGTCACCCCGACCTCGAGCATGGCCCACTCCCCCGCATCCCGAACCGATTGCTCGACTTCTGCCCGAGCTTTCTCATACGCCTCTTCGATGGATGTCGGGTGGATTCGGCCGTCCTCGACAAGACGCTGCAAAGCGCGACGTGCGGTTTCTCTCCGCACCGGGTCGAACGTTGAAATGGACACCGCCTCCGGCGTGTCGTCCACAATCAGATTGACGCCTGTCACCGACTCGAAGGTACGGATGTTGCGGCCATCGCGCCCAATGATCCGGCCTTTCATGTCGTCCGACGGCAAAGGAACTACGGAAACAGTCGACTCGGAAACTACTTCGGCGGCAAGGCGCTGTACGGCAGTGGCGAGAATCCGACGCGCCCGCCGCTCCGCCTCTTCTCTGGCCTTTGTTTCCAGGTCTCGGACCAGGACCATTGCCTCGCGGCGGGCCTCGTCCTCGACCTTCATTAGGAGCTCTTCCTTGGCGGCCCGCGAATCGAATCCTGCGATGCGCTCAAGATGACCTCTGGCCTCCTCGCGGAGGGCCTCGGTCTCGCCACGAGCCTCCCCCAGCCCGCGTTCCTTATCGATCAGCAGTTCTTCACGATGGGCCAGGTTGGCAGCACGCTGCTCCAAGGTTGCCTCGCGCTGGGCCAGCCGCTCTTCGAGAGCTTCTGCCTCGACTATGCGATGCGCAAGCGCCGCTTCTTCTCTCTCGCGATAGCTCTCTGCGAGTGCTCGAGATTCCTCTTCGGCACGAGAAAGAATGCGCTGCGCATCCAGTCGCGCCTGACGGAGGGCGTCTACCGCCGATGCGTCGGTTCGCGATGTATTGCGGCGCTGTAGTTCTCGTCCTCCCAGGAAAGCGAGCAACACTGCGGGTAGTCCGATCGCAAGTGCGACGAGCCACGGTTCCATGTTGTCCCCGTTTCCCGGCCCCTGTTGAAATCAACGATGCCGAGCCAAACTGGCTCGGCACACGTATGCCAAGAAGCAGATCGACGACAGTGACAGCTAATCAGCTGGCTGCCCGCTGCACCTCCGTGCGATCTGCCTCATCAATGTCTCTTTCATCAGGTTCCGTGTTTTAAGTGGTTTTACGTGTGTCTAGTACTGATCGTACAGCACCCAACCTGCAAGCGGAACCGCGAAAACCAGATTTGTGTGACAAAGGTCTGATTCTGGCCGCCGAATCAACAAAACCCGGCGGACTGGTGTATCCGCCCGGTTTTGTCAAAGCCCACCGTCACTTCTTCTTGGCGTCGCCTTTATCCAAGATTTCGCCGGTTTCTTCATCGACGACGATCGCTTCGTCCGAATCGGCATCCTCATCCTCAGTCAGACCCACCGCCTTGTAGACACGATCCTGCAGCTGTACTGCGATCTCTGGGTTCTCCCGCAAAAACATCTTGGCCTTTTCCCGACCTTGGCCGAGTTGGTCACCCTCGTAGGTGAACCAAGCACCAGCCTTACGGACTATCCCGTGTTCAACGGCAACGTCGATCAGGCTTCCCTCACGAGAAATGCCCTCGCCAAACATGATGTCGAATTCGGCAAGACGGATCGGAGGAGCAACCTTGTTCTTCGGGATCTTGGCCCGCACCCGGTTGCCGACGTTGTCGGTACCTTGCTTGATGGCTTCGATACGCCGTACATCGATACGAACGCTTGCGTAGAACTTGAGGGCACGACCGCCCGGCGTGGTCTCGGGTGAACCAAACATCACACCGATCTTCTCACGCAACTGATTGATGAAGACCACGGTGGTATCGGAACGGTTGATGGTTCCAGCCAGTTTGCGGAGCGCCTGTGACATGAGACGGGCCTGCAAACCAACATGGGTATCACCCATATCGCCTTCCAATTCGGCGCGAGGAACCAAGGCCGCCACAGAATCAATAATGATGACATCAACGGCATTTGATCGGATTAACATATCGGT
>JASJHC010000431.1:0-4722 GCA_033791245.1 Acidimicrobiia bacterium
AGCTCGTAACCAGCGTGGTCCGACCCGATTGCAACTCGCATGGCTCTCTTTCGTCAGTCCACAGGAGGCTAGCGGCCACTGCCTGGCACTATCCCATCGATTGTCCGCGAGTAGTCCTAGCATCGGCGCATGGATTCGATCAGAGTTGTCGGTGGAAACCCGATTTCGGGACAGGTGACCGTTCACGGGGCCAAGAACGCTGTTCTCAAACACATGGTTGCGATGCTGCTCGCTCCCGGTCGCTATCGGCTGGACAATGTTCCGGGGATTCTCGATGTTGACATCATGGGTGAGGTCTTGGATCACGTCGGCGCCACCTGTGTCCGCCGTGGCTCCGTTATCGAGGTCGTGGTCCCCGAAAAACTGAATCCGGAAGCCCCTCTGGAGCTGGTCCGCAAGATGAGGGCCTCGATTCTCATTCTCGGAACTCTTCTGGCCAGGATGGGCTCGGCGCGGGTCGCCCTGCCGGGTGGCGATGACTTTGGTTCGCGTCCGATTGGGATGCACCTCGAGGGACTCGAGCAAATGGGTGCAGAATTCGAACTGCGCCATGGCGTTCTCGAGGCGTCGGCACCAAACGGACTGAGTGGTACCGAGATCTTCCTCGAGTTTCCGAGCGTTGGTGCGACGGAGAACCTCCTGCTGGCCGCGGTCCTGGCCAAAGGCCGCACTGTGATCGGCAACGCGGCCCGTGAACCGGAGCTGGTCGACCTCGCGGCGCTACTGAACAAGATGGGTGCCGAGGTCGAGGGGGCAGGAACCTCCACGATTGAAGTCACCGGCGTCCCCTCGCTGCACCCCACCGACCACACGGTTGTCGCCGATCGACTGGTCGCCGGCACCTACGCATTGGCGGCGGCGGCGACCGGGGGAACGCTCGAGGTGCAGGGATGCAACCCCGACTTCCTGCGGATGGAACTACGCAAGATGGAAGCTGCCGGCTGCGACATAGTGCGAGGGGAGGACTGGTTTTCGGTTGTCGGGCCGCAACGACCGCTTGCCCAAGATATCGCCACCCTTCCCTATCCCGGTTTCCATACCGACATGCACCCGCAGATGGTCGCTTTCCTGGCGCGAGCCAGTGGCACCTCGCTTGTAACCGAGAACGTATATGCCGCTCGGTTTCGATACATTGGCGAGCTGAATCGGATGGGTGCCGACGTTCATGCCGACGGCCAGCACGTCGTCATTCGCGGGGTCAGCGACCTCAGCGGCTGTGAAGTGGACGGTTGTGATATTCGGGCGGCCGCCGCTCTGACCATTGCCGGACTATCCGCCGAAGGGGAGACAATTGTCCGCGACGCCGAGCACATTGATCGGGGCTATGACGCGTTCGTCGATGTGCTCCGTTCGCTCGGTGCCGACATCGATCGATAGGAGACCGGCATCGTTTCTGCCCTGGCCCTGTCGTTTGTGATGCTTGTCGCCCAGCCGGCGGCTCCGGACCAAACCGTAGTGGTGTCGCTACCAGTGCCGTCGGTCCAGCTCGTCGCCGCCCCCGGTACCAGCCTTGAGATGGGGAGAGGCGGCTACGAGGGGACTCTTGAGATAGCTGCATACTCAGCCGGTCTCGCCGCGGTTGAGTCGACAACTATCGATCGGTACCTACTGGGTATCTCGGAGGTGCCGTCATCGTGGCCTGCCGCTGCCTTGGAGGCGCAGGCGGTTGCTGCTCGCACCTACCTTGCCTGGACCCTGTCGCGGGGGCGAAGCATCAACGGCACCAAGTACGAATATGACATCTGCGCCTCGCAGTACTGCCAGGTGTATCGAGGTCCGCGCGGCTCAGCCGAGTCATGGGCTGACGCCGTTTCTTCCACTGCTCGAGAGATCCTTGTCTACGAGGACCGACCAGCTCAGGCTTTGTATTCGTCAAGTGCCGGCGAGCGCACCCGCTCGGTCCAAGACATTTGGGGTGGCGGCGGGCTTCCCTACCTGCAAGCGGTCGACTCTCCGGAGATGGAGTACACCCCATATGAGAGGTGGGAGCTCACTGTTAGCGAAGACACGTTTACCAGGGTGTTTGCGCGGGGCGGCTACAGCTTTGGCGAAGCCGTCACCGACGTCACGTTGCGGAGTCCCGGTGAGGGAAACGGCCCGGAGGCTGTCGAAGTGCATACCGAGCTTGGGGTGACCGCAGTTCCCGCGACCCGCTTCCGTGCGATATTCAATGTCCATGGCCCCGACCTATATCCCGGGCTTATGCCGGCAGCTCGCCCCAGTGGCGGACGATGGCCACAGACGATCCTGTCCTATACCTTCGCCGTCGAATACAAACCACCGAGCCGAGCCACCCACCACTTGCTGCCGGCTGGGGACTCCGGAGCTCCGGGAGTCCTCACTGTGATTGGCGAAGGATGGGGGCACGGGGTCGGCATGAGCCAATGGGGAGCCATGGCGATGGCGACCAGCGGAGAGCCATACGAAGCCATCCTCGGGCTCTACTACGGCCTCTCTCCCAATGATGGGGGAGATATGGTTCCACAGACGGTCCTGGTTGGTCTTGAGGTCGAGCGTGCCCAAATTGCTGTGACCGCCGATGGGCCTTTCCAAATGATCGCCCCTGGATTTGATCCAGTGAGTTTGAGCGCTGGGGATTGGGTCCTGCGTCGGTCGGGGGAAGGCCTGATAGCTATTGGACCGGGTGGAGCAGTGTACGATTCGGCGCTATTCCGACCACCACGGCTGCAACCGAGGTAAGAATGCTCCCCGAACCGATCCAATCGGCACTTGTCGATATTGCGCGGCGTTTTGAGGCGGCCGGGATTCCATATGCGCTGGGCGGCAGTGCGATGTTGCGGCTGGCCGGGTTTGACGTCGGGGTCAACGATATCGATATTGTTGTGGATGGCTCATCGCAAGCCGGCGTTGTGGCAATGCTCCCCAACTACGCCGAGCCACAGTCAACTGATCCGTGGCGATCTTCCTGGTTTCTTCATACCGAGTGGCCACTTGCCCACTCCACAGTCGGTGTCGACATCGTCGGTCAAATGGCGCTGATCATCGACGGCACCGAGGTTGTTTTCCCATTTGACGCCGACACCGTGGTCAGCGTCGGGGGAGCCAACGTGCCGCTGGTCCCGTTGCGCCACTGGTATCACCTGTATCGGGTCCACGATCCTGCAAAAGCGATTCTGGTAGCGCAGCGGCTTGGCGATGAAGAGATCATGACCGGCGCCACGGAACTGGGAATCAGCGACATATTTTCCCCTACACTCATAGTGCGAATCGGAGGCGATTCGCGAATCGGGAATGATTCGCAAGATCAGATTGAAGAAGACATGAGCAGTGACGTACAGAGTTCCATCATTGAGGTGGCTTCGCCAACCGATCAGAGTTTCGACGAGCCCGGCAGTGAGACGATCGACCGCGATCTCCTCAACGAGACTCTCGAATACGTCCGGCCTGCCTTGCAGGCAGACGGTGGCGATCTGATCCTGCTTGGCACCGAAGGCGGCAAGGTGACCCTGCAATTGGTTGGCGCCTGCGGCGGATGCCCGCTCTCGACGATGACCCTTACTTCGGGTATCGAACGGATTCTCCAGGACCGTGTCCCCGGAGTCACTTCCGTCGTCTCGGTATAGAGGCGCCTGCACTCTGCAACGGGTTAGGCTCCAGCGTCGATGGCCCGAATCTCTGACCCCGCAATCCTCATCCCCAAGGCAATAGCCGGCGACCGGCGTTCCTTGGCACGCCTCATCACGATTGTTGAGAACGGCGGACAGACTGCCACCGAAGTCTTGGCAGAACTCTTCCCAGCCGGCGGCAACGCGTGGACCACCGGACTGACCGGAGCCCCCGGTGCGGGCAAATCGACCCTGACCGACCGAATCATCGGACAGGTGAGGAATCTTGGAACCGAAATCGCCGTGGTTGCCGTCGATCCGTCGAGCCCATTCAGCGGCGGTGCGGTCCTTGGCGACCGAGTTCGCATGCAGGACCACATCGACGACGAAGGCGTCTACATCAGATCGATGGCAAGCCGAGGACATCTTGGGGGGATCGCCGCCGCGACTCCCCGGGTGGTCGCAACCCTCGACGGCATCGGATTCGACGAGATCGTCGTTGAAACCGTTGGCGTTGGTCAAGCGGAGGTTGAGATCGCAGGCAACGCCGACACCACAGTTGTCGTGGTCAATCCCGGTTGGGGCGACAGCGTGCAAGCGGCCAAGGCGGGTCTTCTCGAAATCGGCGATATCTTTGTTGTGAACAAAGCCGACCGGGCCGGGGTCAGTGAGACCGTGCGCGATCTGACACAAATGCTTGAGCTCGGCGAAGGTGGAGAGTGGGCGGCGCCCGTCATTCCCACCGTGGCCGCAACCGGCGACGGTGTCGCCGAATTGTGGGAAGCGATCGGAGACCATCGTCATCATTTGGAGGTGTCGGGCCAGCTCCTGGCCGACCGCCAGAGACGGCTGGTCACCGAACTGGAATCGGCGTTGATTGCGGGTATGCGCCGACAGGTCCGCTCCGCGGTACCCGAACCGGTCTGGAGAGATTTGACCGAAGAGGTCACACAACGTCGCATCGATCCGTGGAGTGCGGCGGTGCGGCTTCTTGGCGAACTCGGAGTAGCCTTCGAGTAGTCACAAGAGAGGGCTGAGATGAGTTTGGTTGACTACACGGTCACCGGTGCGGTAGCCCAGATCACTTTGAATCGTCCCCCGGTCAACGCGCTCAACAGCGAACTAATCGCCGATATCGATGCTGCGATCGCTTTGG
>JASJHC010000432.1:0-4316 GCA_033791245.1 Acidimicrobiia bacterium
GATACAGCGCTAGAAACCTCGCGGAGGCTTTCTTAACCAACCCCCAGAGCAGGCTCGCCTTAGAAACGCTGGCGATCCAACAGATCATCCTTGGCATCGACAACATCATCTTTATCACGGTGCTCACGGGCAAGCTCCCCGTGGAAGAGCGGCGCCGTGGCCAGGTTGTTGGCCTAGCGGTGGCGATGGGGATGCGAATCCTCTTGCTGCTTTCGATCAGTTGGCTGCGTACCCTGACCACCCCGTTGTTCGAGGTTTTCGACCGCGAGTTGACCGGCGAGGGATTGATCCTGCTTGGTGGGGGCCTGTTCCTTCTAGCCAAGGCGACTTGGGAGATCCACGGCAGTCTCGAAGGTGAAGAGCATGGCGACACCGCGGGACCGGTGGCATCGTTCGGCGCCGTAATCGCTCAGATCGCCCTCATCGATATTGTGTTCTCGCTCGACTCGGTGATCACAGCCATCGGTCTCGCCGAGGAAGTCGGTGTGATGATCGCCGCAGTGATCGTGGCGGTTCTGGTGATGATGGTGCTGGCCAGACCAATCAGCGAGTTTGTTGAACGCCACCCCACCATCAAGATCCTGGCACTCAGCTTCTTGCTGCTCATCGGCGTATCACTTGTTGTTGAGGCCTTTGAGGTGGAGATCCCGAAGGGATATATCTACTTTGCGATGGCGTTCTCGGTCTTCGTCGAGATGCTCAATATTCGATACCGCAAGAACCGGCCGGTCGAACTGCACGGCGTGTCTCTGGACGATGCCGCCGAGACACCGACCGAGTAGGTCTCACCAACCCATGACAATGGTGGGGTCAGTCGATCAGTTCCTTCGTCTTGACTGTGCATCAACGATAGTTGATATTTTGAATGCCATCAACTAAGGTTGATGTAGTGGAAGAACTGATAAGTATCCCCGCGCCTGATGACCCAGCAACGGCTCTCGCTGCCGTTGTCTCGATGCGACGCACTGCCGATCGGCTTGAGTTGGCGGCAGTCCAAGTGGCCGTTGCGAAAGGCTGGTCGTGGGCGCTTATCGCAGACTCGTTGGGTGTTACCCCACAAGCTGCCCACAAGCGTCTTGCCCGCCGTATTGGGAAGAGCCCGACCAGGAAGGAAGACCGATGAGCCGCAGAAAACCCATGCAAGACATTCGCACGATGAATACGTTGTTTACCGCTGCGGAGAAGGAGGCGGCACAGGTTGGTGAGGCGGACTTCGGGACGGAGCATCTGATCCTTGCGGCGTTTGATCTTCCTGACGGTTCGGCAGCTCGCGCCTTCAAAAGGGTGGGTGTGGACCCGCTTGCATTCCGTAAGGCCATCAACGATCAGCTTGCCGAGGCGTTAAATGCTATCGGTATTGCCCCCGAAGACGGGATGCTCGACGAGCACCTCCCTGAGTCGGGCGAGTCGACCACACCTGTGCGCAGCAAGGGCTCCTCGCAGAATGCCTTCAAGAAGGTCGTGAAGATGGTGAAGAAGGAGAAGTCGCAGGTCTACGGTGCATACATCGTGCTTGCCGCTACCGAGGCTGAGCAGGGGAGTACCGCCCGTGCCTTGGAGACTCTCGGAGTGCATCGCGACGCCCTGGCAGCAGCCGCCCGCGTCGAGCTCGATGCACTGAACGCCTAGCCCATTCGTTCTTGCGTATCTGGCGCCGGAATGCCGGTCGGGTATACGCAAGTTCGCAGAGATGCACTCGCGCAGCAATGTTTCTTCAAGGGCCTCGCCTGCCTGGTGTCCACCACCGGGCAGCATGTTGTATTCACCCTCGCGGCCCCTCAGCCGTAGCGCCAGTAACTGGCCGTCTCTGATGATCACCGCCTTGGCGGACACCCGTACCGGGTCCACGTCAGATTTCGCCTGCCAGCTGGGCGTATACCCGGCTGATAGCCTGCCGCATCGGTTGCGGCGGATACGGACCTCTTTCGATGAGTGACTCCACCGGAAGGTCTTGCTGGTATCCACCGCGGGCGGCATCGACGACGGCCGCGATCTCTTCTTGTTGACCAGCGACGAATGCTGTGTCGACGACGTCACCATGCCCAGGGACAATGATGGGCTCGAGCCGAATGGAGCCAAGCGTCTGGGCCCAATCGATTGGATAGGAGTCGCCAAACGAGGGGGGAGCGCCCTCTTCAACCAGATCGCCGGCAAACAGAACATCGGCACCGGGCACTCGTACGGTGATATCAGAATTGGTGTGACCGAGCCCGTGGTAGCGGAGTTCGACCACCCGGCCGCCGATGTCGAGCATCGTTGCAGTTCGGAAGGTCTCGGTTGGCGGCGTGATCACGACCTCGCTGATGGCGTCGTGGTGCTCTTTCGGCATCCCTTCAAGAACCCGCTGTCGCTCCGCCTCGCCGTTGTCGATCATCTCGATTCGGCACTGCTCGTGACCCCAGAGGGCTGCTTCGGGGAATCTGGCATTGCCCCACGTGTGATCCCAATGGAAATGGGTGTTGACTACCCAGCCGATCGGCAGCTCGGTGAGCGTACGCAGTTCATCGCAGAGCTGATCCGCCTGGCGGTGGTTGGCGCGCGAGTCGACCAGCAAGACCGCTTTGGCCCCTATCACCACACCGATATTGAGATCTAACGACTCGTAGCGGCGGCGAAAGACACCGTCGCCGATTTCGTCGAACACGCTCACTCCCAGTTCTCCTTGCGCATCTTCGATGGCTGGACCCGTGGCGGCTCACCCGGCATCTTCGGGTAATGCGGTGGCCAGGGGGCGTCGCCGAGGCCGTCAGCTTCGTCGGCAGTAACCATTTCCAGGAGGCGATCGAGTCGATGAGCCACGTCATCGATACCTGCGGTGAGGTCACCGACGTCCTGCCAGCGATCCTTGAATGTCTGTAGATCGAACGCCCGATGATTGATCGTCGCCAGTTCCGACCACTCAAATGGTGTAGAGACAAACCCGGTGTGCCTAATGCTGTATGCCGAGGCGACGGTCCGGTCTCTGGCAACCTGGTTGTAGTCGATGAAAATGCCGTTGCGTTCCTCTTTCCACCAGGCGGTGGTTGCCAGTTCATGGCGTCGCTCCAGCTCTCTGGCGAAGGCGAGTACGGCTCTTCGCATCTGGAAGTAGTCCCACTCGGGGGCAATGCGAACGTAGATATGGATGCCTCGGTTGCCCGACGTCTTCGGGTATGACGCATAGTCAAGCTCGGTGAGCAATTCGTTGGCGGCAGCGGCGACGTCACGGGTCGCCTCGAAGTCGTAGCCGTCGGCCGGATCAAGGTCGATACGGAGCTCATCGGGGTGGTCGATGTCGTTGCCGCGGGCGTTCCATGGGTTGAAATCGAGACAGTTCATCTGTGCCATCCACAGGACATCGCCGATATCGAGAGGGAGGAACATCCGTCCCGGCCGTGCCGAGGGGAACCGGACATCGACGGTGCTGCGGGCATTCTTGGGTGCTCGCTTCACGAAGAAGGGGTCTGCTCCAACCCCCTTGGTCCATCGTTTCAGGCTTACCGGTCGATTCTGTACCCCGCGCAGGGCACCTTCGCCGCACATAAGGAAGTGTTCGGCGACATCAAGCTTGGTCCACCCCGTTTCGGGGAAGACGACCTTGTCCGGACTTGAAATCCTGACATCCCGGCCGGCGGCTTCCAGGTGTACTTCTTTGCGACTCACCTACGCATTATGTCGCGTGCTGGCTTGTGATGGGTTGACGGCCGACTCGACACGCCCCCATACCCGGTCGGTTTGGTTCCCAACTTATGGTTGCAGACGGATCCCAAGGGACAGAACCCTCACGTGCCTTGCCTGGCGGGCGCTCGGTGGATGGTCCCTAGAGATGCAACGCCCGTACCAAGAAGGCAGCCATCTGCCCGCGCGTCACCTGGTCGTTTGGACAGAACAGATTATTGGCTGGCGGGTTGCATCCCTTCGTGATCCCGGTCGCTCCCAACCAGATGATGTCCGCCTCGAACGTCGTACCCGTCGTGTCGGCGAAGGTAGGTGGCGGGCCTTCAGCAATAGCGCCGCTGAGGGCCCGATGTAGGAAGGCCGCCATTTGTCCACGCGTCACCTCGCTATCAGGGCAGTAGCGACTGTCGACAGGTGGATTGCAGCCCTTGGTGATACCGGCGGCGGCCAAGCGCTCGATATCCACCTCGAATATGGACCCATTGTCGTCAAGGAAATCCGTGGTGCCGGGTTCGGTGAGGTCGAGGGCTCTGACCAGGAAGGCCGCCATCTGTCCCCTTGTGACACGATTGTCAGGGCAGAAGCGATTGTTCGTTGGTGGATTGCAGCCTTTGGTGATGCCCGCCGCCGCCAGCGCTTCGATGTCCGCCTCGAATATC
>JASJHC010000433.1:0-3976 GCA_033791245.1 Acidimicrobiia bacterium
CGCGATCAGCCCGTCGCTGGCCAGCATCCTGCGGAGCGCCCCACCCAGTCCAGTTGATCTCGAACCGCCGGCGCGCTTCTTCGACCACCCCCAGGGACGGGACCTCCTGGCGCGGCGCTCAGCTCTCGCTGCCAGTGTCAGCTCCGGGACCTGTCTGGTTCACGGCGACTACTGGCCCGGCAACCTGCTCTGGCGCGAGGACCATGTCGCTGCGGTGCTGGACTGGGAGGCCGCCGTACTCGGAGACCCTGTCAGTGACGTTGCATATTGCTTCGCTGAGATGCGCTACTTCGGCCTGGACGAGGCAGCCGACCATTTCGTGGCTACCTACCGCGACATCACCCAATCGGCATTGGAGTCTCTCCCCTACTGGACGGTTACCGCGTTGTGTCGCGCCCTGCCAGAACTGGATTCGTACCTAGATGGATGGAGTGGGCTGGGGTTCGAACCCGATCCCGTCAGAGTTCGCCACCGCCTCAGTCGATTGATCGCAGAGATGCTGAGCGACTGATCTACGCAAGGCCCCAGCCAATGAGATGCATTCGGCTAACGGGTCGCGGTTCCGTAGACGGTGCGGCGGCTTGGATCCTGAGAGCATTAGAGGCGGTACCGTTGTTGCCGCTGGAACCGTCCGACCAGAAGGGACTGCTATCGCAATCATGACCACACGCAACCAACTTGGTCCCGGCGGCCCATACGTTGCCCCGCTGGCGCTGGGCACCATGACGTTTGGTGCCGAGACCGACGAGGCCGTGGCCCATCGCCAGCTCGATCTCTTCGTTGAGCGAGGCGGCAACCTCATCGACACCGCCGACGTGTATGCCGTCGGCCAGTCAGAAGCCTTCATCGGGAGATGGCTGGCGAAAAGATCCACAACTGACGACCTGATTGTGGCGACGAAGGGCCGATTCAATCCTCCTCCCGGGTCGCCAGGGGCATCACGACGCAGCCTGGTGCTCTCTGTCGATGCCAGCCTACGGCGACTCGGGGTTGATCATCTGGACGTCTACTACGTCCATGGCTGGGACCCTTACACCCCGGTCGAAGAATCCCTCGACACGCTTTCTGCGTTGGTTCGGCAAGGGAAGATCCACCACCTCGGATGGTCCAATACCACCGGCTGGCAGCTGCAACGCATCATGACTACGGCACGACTTGGCGGCTTCGTAGTACCGATCGTCTTCCAGCCTCAATACAACCTGCTTGACCGAACCATTGAATGGGAGGTACTGCCGTGCTGTCTCGACGAGGGCCTAGGAATCACGCCTTGGTCTCCGCTAGGTGGCGGTTGGCTCACTGGCAAGTACGCCCCAGATACGGCTCCCACCGGACCAACCCGGCTCGGAGAGGACCCCAATCGTGGGGTCGAGGCATATGACAAGCGCAACACCGACCGGACCTGGGAGATACTCGACGTCGCCAGCAGAATCGCCGAGGCTCACGGGCGGCCTGTCTCACACGTGGCTCTGGCGTGGCTCGGTGGACGGCCCGGCATCACCGCGACTCTTCTCGGGGCCCGCACCGTGGAGCAGCTGGAGAGCAATCTCGATGCCGCGGACCTTGCTCTGACAGATACAGATGTTGCCGAACTCAACGAGGTCTCCGCACCAGGGCTCCCCGACTATCCCTATGGAATGCTTGAGAAGCACTGTGAGGTAACCCACTGGAAAGAACTCAGCACACACTGAGTCAGCCTCTCGAGACCTCGGACGTGGCGGATAGAGCCGATGACATTCTGGTGCGTCAACTCTCAGTTGACAGTCATCCCGCGTAAAGGTAGTGTTGACACCAATGTCAAGGCGATATTGACAAAGGGGTGCAAAGATGGACACCGACCAAGAGACAGAGCTTCGAGCCATGGCTTCCGATCTTGTCCTCGATTGGCACAACGAAATCGGTGCAAAGGGGCTCGACCGGGCCACCACAGCAGACTATGAACGTCTCATCGAGGCGGCCGCGGTGGTCGCAGACGAGTCCGGTGAATGTCTGACCCGGTGGGTTAGCGTTGGGAAACGATCCGGGATGAGCTGGGCCGACATTGGAAAGATCCTCGGCATCAGTCGTCAGGCTGCCCAGCAGCGTTTTGCCCCACCAAAGATGTTCCTGGGTGTTGGCCGTGTCGGCACCGAGGAGGATGGTCTCTTGGTACGCACCGGAATGAATGCCTTCAACGAGGTCGCCGTTCTAGAGGAAGAGGGCCGCAACGGCAACGAGTTGGTAGGCGCAGCTCCACTCAAGCTCTTCTTTGCGCCCCGCGGCGCGAAGTGGGAGAACCGCAGAGTGACGACTGCGCGCACCAGAGCAGTAATCGCCGAGTACGAAGACAACGGATGGACCCACGCCCTCACTTGGTATCCATTCGTCTACTTCTCGCGTAAGGGCTAGACCGATCAGTCCCAAAGGGTTGGGAAAAGAGTCACCGGCTGCGGGACCGGATGCTGACCCGGCTCACTCGGGCCGAGCAGACGCTCGAGCAGCGCGGCCCAATCGAACAGCTCGGTGATCTCCGATGCGCGAAAGGTAACCACTCGGTCGTCGGGCACGTACATCGGCAAGATGGCATTGATGATCGTTTCGATCTCATCTCGGAACTTGTCACTGGTGCTACGAACACCATCGACCATGAGAGGAACATCGGGTAGGAGCCTTACGAAGAGGTCATAGGTCTCGCACCATTTGCGGACGAGCGGCTTGACATCGAAAGGGTCTTCGCCGGCGGTGGCGCGTAGGAAATATGCAAAATTGTCGACCACAGCACGGTCCGTTACCAACACCTCGGCGCGCGTGCGCAGCTCTAGCTCCTGTTGAATCTGCGCCATGATCACCCATAGCTGAGCTTCAGGCGTTGCTCCTTCGTTCAAACCCAATGGGTTGAACCTGATTACCTCACGGCCGACCTCGACGCTGCGGCCGCTGCGGCCAACAGCCCCTGCGAACGAGTGCACCGCATTGGTTTTTCTTACGGAATGCGACCCGATAAAGGCGATCTTGAAAGCTGTTGTCATCGACGAATCTTGATCCTGTCTGAGGTTGCTTGCACGGTACCGCCAACCGCAAATCATTGTGCGTATTTGCCGGGCTATGTCTCATCCTCGACCAAGTGGACCGTCACCACCAAGGGCTTGTGGTCGCTGCCGGGCAGGCTTGAGACCTCCATCGAATCCACCTGGAGATGGTCCGTAACAAGGACATGGTCGAGCCGGTAGAAGGCGAATGGGAGCACCCGTGCCGGCCAAGTTGCGTCCAGCCCGCAGCCACGTGCGTCATAGGCGTCGGTCCAACCACTGCTCAGCAGTTCCCGAAATGGCCGGTGGTCAGCCGTCGCGTTGAAGTCGCCGACCAGTATTCGCGGCGTCGCGGTGTCAAGTGCCGCGAGCGTGGCGAGCTGCTCGATCCAGGCCGGTACAAACCCCCTGAGATCAGGGGAGGTTGTATGGAGGCCACTGACAGTGATTGTCCCTGCTGGAGTCGCAATCTCGGTATGCAGGAGTGGGGCTCCGCTGAACCGCTGAATGTCCTCGCTCTCGATCGGCCACCTGCTCCAAACGACTACCGAGAGAAACGTCTGGCCCGCAATGTCGCTGCGGTGCGAATAGCGGGAGAACTCAGCGTTGCTTTCGAGGCTACGGAGGATGGAGCGCTCGACTTCCTCCAGGACCACGATGTCGGGTTGTTGGGCAGCCACCAGCGCGGCGATGGCCTCCGGCTCTGCGCCGCCCGTTTCGATATTGGCGGTCAAGATCCGGACATCGCCTTCGCCCGTCGATGCGGTACAGCCACCGATCACTCCATGCGGAGCTACGACTGCTGTAAACGCCACGGCTGTCGCTACTGCCGCCGCGATCAAAGCTTTGCGCCCGCTCCACCAGGCTGTGACGACAGCGAGTATGGACGCAACGAGTCCGAATGGAGCGAAACCAACAACCGCGATCACCAGCGGCGTCTGCGGAGTGCGCATTCTCAGCCAGAGCAGCCC
>JASJHC010000434.1:0-6631 GCA_033791245.1 Acidimicrobiia bacterium
AAACAAACGGATCATCGACGCTGTGCAAAGCAAGCTTGGCGTTGACGATCAGCATGTCTATGTGAATGTTCACAACTATGGCAATACTGGCTCAGCAACGGTCCCCTTTGCGCTCTGGGAGGCGAAGGAAACAGGCCGCATCAACGAAGGCGACCTGGTTGCGCTGACTGCGTTCGGTGCTGGGTTCCACTGGGCAGCTGCCGCAATCCAGTTCTGAGTCAGACTCTCGCTGAGCCGGATTCCAGTTGCTGACGAATCTGCCTCTTGAGTCGGAACACGATCGAGGACATTCCCCGAAGACGCAGCGGCGAAATAACATCTCCGAGCCCAAGCCCAAGGTAGAAATCATCACCAAGGTTGAGGATTTCGGCTGCGCTGGCATCGGCGAGTCCATCGGCCAGTATCCCGGCATAGCCACGAGTTGTTGGAGCCTCGGCTGGCGCATCGAAATACATGTTCACGCCACCTTCGTCGGTCACCTCAGCCTTGAGAAAGAAGGGTGATTGGCATTCGTCTACCTTCTCAAAGAGTTCCGGTCTGCCTGCCAGCTCAGGAGGAAGCGGCGGAATTCGGCGGGAATAGTCCAACAACGCCTGCAACTTGACGTCGCGCGGTGCTGCGGCAAACAGATCGATTATCTGTTGGAGCTTGGCGGGCGTAGTCATACTTTGACCATAGAACACCGCCGCTAGCTCCGATAGCGTCTACTTGGCCACGCGGTATGTCTAGATTGCATCCAACAACACCCGCAACAAGGAGATATCAGTGACTTCGGTTCCATTCGATCCCGATCCCAAGTTCGCCGATTATGAGCGCCCTGGGTCGTTGGTCAGCACTGATTGGTTGAACGAGCATCTTGGCGAGCCGGGGCTGGTTGTTGTCGAAAGCGACGAGGACATCCTCCTCTATGAGACCGGGCACATACCCGGGGCTATCAAGGTTGATTGGCATACCGAACTAAACGACACGCTGATTCGCGATTACGTCGACGGAACGGCGTTCGCCGGCCTCATGTCGGCAAAAGGCATCGGCCGGGATGACACGATCGTCATTTATGGTGACGACTCAAACTGGTGGGCTGCCTACGCACTCTGGGTCTTCAAGCTCTTCGGGCATGAAGATGTCAGGCTGCTCGACGGCGGACGCCAAAAATGGCTTGCCGAATGGCGTGACATGACCATTGAGCCAACGTCACGTCCCGCTAGCGAGTACCCCGTGGTGGTCCGCGATGACTCGGCGATCCGTGCCCTAATGGGAGATACGCTGACGCATACCGCGGCGAATCTGCCCTTGGTCGATGTGCGGTCCCCTGAAGAGTTCACCGGCGAACGGACCCACATGGCTAACTACCCGCAGGAAGGCGTGTTGCGTGGTGGCCATATTCCAGGTGCCAGCAACGTTCCGTGGAAGCGTGCCGCCAACGACGACGGCACTTTCCGGGTTCGTTCTGAGCTGGAGGCCATCTACCTACAAGAGATCGGCTTGTCCCCCGACGATACGGTCGTTACCTATTGCCGCATAGGGGAACGATCGAGCCACACGTGGTTTGCGCTGACTCATCTGCTGGGCTTCACCAACGTCCGCAACTACGACGGGTCCTGGACCGAGTGGGGCAATGTGGTCGGAGTCCCGATCGAAAAGCCCTAGACGTGGTTGCGCAACATCAGTTCTTTTGGATGCGGTCTCAGATACGACTGACGCTTCAGGTAGTCGATCTCATAGCGATCAGCCAGATATAGAAACAGCGTCATTGGCACAACCAAGGGAACGAGTCCGTTCCGATAATCGGCTATCGAACTGTGGGCTTGGTGTCTCGCCGGCTCGTCCCCTGAATCGCGTAGGTAGCCAAGCATGTGCTCAAGAACGTTGGTGTGCTTGCGTACAGTCGACTTGACCTCCATGGCATCCATGAAGCCTTGCTGGTACCTGGCGGCGAAAGCAGGACGGGGGATGTCTGCGGCACCGGCCACCAGCCTGCCGAGCTCACGATACGTTGGTTCGTGATGCGCCCGCAGCAAAAGCTTCTCTGATGTGTGGTAATCGACAATCTCACCGATGGTCCAGCCAGATTCGAACGCAGTCCGCAACCGGTCGTAAGCGAAGACCCGTTCCACAAAGTTCTCACGGAGAACCGGGTCATTAAGTCGTCCCTCCTCTTCCACCGGGAGACGCGGATATCGACGAAGCAGCTCGGCGGTAAACACTCCTCGCCCGTCGTAGGTCGGCATGTCGTTCTTGCCGTACACCTTGACCCGGGATACTCCACAGGTCGGGGACTTGCTCTTGAGGATGAACCCGCTGAGTTGATTGTCGGTGACCATGGACGTTCTGGCCGCAGCATGTTCTTCCATCGCTGCGGTCCAGTCGACGCCGTTCTTCGGATCGAGGACTCGTATCTTCTCTCCGTCGGCAACAAGACGAACTGTTGGTCGAGGAACCCCCATCCCCGCTTCGACCTCCGGGCAAACGGTCACATATTCAAAGTATTGGCCGAGCGTCTCGGTCAGATATCGTTGGTGACTGTGGCCACCGTTGAAGCGCACTTCGTCACCGGCGAGACAGGCACTAAGCCCGACTCTGATCGGAGTTTCTGCATTTCGCGCTTTGGTGCCTGGTGGAGATGTCACGACTCATGTTCGACCTCGACCCGGCTTGCGGATGTATCCCCTGTCCTAAGCAACCGAGCTACGGCAACGCCGATGAGTGCTGCACCGACGGTCGCATAGATGTCTTTCACACCTGCGTCTCCTCCAAGAGCAAATGCAGCGCCGATAGTCGCCGCGGCGGCAACCCGTGCCGAACTGATCCGCCAACCGAGCAGCTCTTTGTGCCCGACATCGGTCTGTGAGGTGGGCGGTGTCGCCGGAATCGTTGCCGCAAGCGCGATTATTGCGATGATTAGGAAAAGGATTGACCAACCGTCGGGATCGCTTGACCCGGCAAGCGGTTGTGTCGCGATCATCGCAATTGCGGCAGCGGCTGCCATGGCTGCCGCAATCAGAACCGCCCGAGTGGAGCGGTTCCCGTACAAGATGATTCCGACGACGAGGGCAGGCACTGCTGCCGGAGAGGTGGGGCCGGTCCCCACCAAAGCGGCCAGACCGACCAACAGAATCAGATCGAGTGTCTTCAGCTCAATGCCAACGGTTCCGGAGATGAGCCGAACTGCGACCAACAGGCCCGTGCCAGCCATTAGGGACGGCGGTGCCACCAGGGAGATGAAGACAGATGCCGTGATTGCAACGTAGGCAGCGGCGGTGTGGTCGGGATCGAGTTCGCGTCCGATCGCCCATGCCAGGAAGGCACCAACACCCCCGGTGAGCCAAGTTGTCACAAGAGGTGCCGCGGACATGAGGTTGTAGAAGCCGAACAGGAGCCCGGCCGCAATAGAACCAACGACTGCGAGACCAACCGGTCGGTAACGCGGATCGACGGGGCGGCCCAAAGAGGTATAGGTATAGAGGTTGTGTTTGGTCATCTGTTCTGTTCTTCGGCTCCGAATGACGATACATATGATTGACGCTACCGAACTCGCCGTAAGCCAACTGGGGCGGATGCGGGGCATGAACCGCTTCTACCACCAGCGGTTCTTCGCAGATGTCAGGTACACGACATCCGTTGTCATGCTCCTGTTTGTTCTTGGATTCTGGGACATCCCTGAAGCGTTCCTACTGATCCCACCAGTTGCGCTGCTCGGTGCGGCACAGACTGCTTTCGATGCCTCCTATCTGATCTTCTCCAGGCACTACTCAACCAACCTCGAGAATGCTCTGAATGAGCAGGTGGGTGCACCTGTTCTGCTAGCCGCGGAGATGGAGAACCGGTATCTCTTCCCGCTCGACTCAACAAAGGTCGTCACTGCTTCTCTCGGCCGCGATTTCAGCTGGTTCGGATTCATGACGTTGTTCTATACCGTCATGGGTGTCCTGGCATTCGCATTCAGCGTCACTCTGGGATGGGAGACGCTGCGCACCTCCGGGGACTGGTGGACCTCCGCCTACACAGTGAGTCTGGGGTCCCTTGTCATCGCAACGTTTGCCACAGGCTGGTGGTGGTTCGTTTCTGGAGTTGGGGAGCGGCGTCTTCGTGCTGCGCTGGCCCCGCTCTCACTCCGATAAGCTGACCAGTGTGGCGAACTCACCAACACTAAAACGCCGAATGGTCACCTTCTCACGCACCATCGTGGCGTGGCTGGTGCTGACCCCCTTCCTACCGATGATCGCCCTACTGGCCGCAGCCGTAGATCTCGCCCGTTGGCTCATGACTCGCAAGCCTTGGATCACAGTTCGGTTGCTCGGGATCGGGTGGGTGTACCTGAGCGCACAGGTCGCGGTGATAGTCATCACAGCGTTGCAGTGGCTCGCCTCTCTCGCCTTCGGTGCGGGTGCCGCAACCCGGCGCCAGGAGTGGACCTACACGCTGCAACGCTGGTGGGTGAGCATCCTGATGGCAGCCATGCGGACATTGCTCGGCGTGCGCTTCGAAGCAAGAGACACCGGTGCCATCACGCCCGGACCAATCATCTTGCTGTTTCGCCACGCCAGCATCATGGATAACCTCCTTCCGTATGCGATGGTCGCAGACGATGCCGGGATCCGGCTCCGCTGGGTGCTCAAAAAGGAACTGCTCAACGACCCTGCCCTAGATATCGGGGGGCATCGCACCCCCAATTACTTCGTCGATCGAGACTCGGATTCGCCTGCCATGGAACGGTCGCGGATAGCAGAGCTCGGCTCTGACCTTGATTCGAACGAGGGGATCATCCTGTTCCCCGAGGGCACCCGCTACGCCCGAGCGAAGTTCGAAGAGCGCATGGCGAGGCTCGCCGTATCCCGGCCAGACTTGCACGAGATCATGGCCGGCCACGACCTAGTACTCCCGCCACGCAGCGGAGGTGTCGTCGCATTGCTGGATGCCGGATACGACGTTGTGTTCGGGGTACACAGCGGCCTCGAAGATCTGCGCGGTCTCGGCGATATCTGGGCGAACGCTCCAGTCGGTCGCACCGTGTTGGTCTCCTTCCGACGGGTGGCGGCCGCATCAATCCCAACCGAGCCCGACGATCGGATCCGCTGGCTCCACGAGGAATGGGCCAAGGTCGACGAGACGGTGCGTTCCCTGCGCAAGATGTCGGATGGGTGAGGCCGCACCCAACGGGGTACGCTGAAGGTAGAACTCAACCCGAGCTGAGGTGACTCCCGTGCGTGCTCCACTTGACCCCCCCAAAGTCCTGCTGTTAGGTCCCGGTCCATCCAACCCACATCCGGCCGTGAGCGCCGCCATGGCTGCTCCTCTGGTAAGCCATCTCGATCCGTATTTCCTTACGGTGATGGAAGAAACGATGACCGATCTGCGGGCATTGTTCGAGACCACCAACCACCATACGGTTCCGATATCTGCCACCGGAACCGGTGGGTTGGAAACACTGATGTTCAACCTGGTCGAGCCTGGTGACGAAGTCATCGTTGGGACCATTGGCTACTTCGGCCAACGACTCGCAGAACTCGCCTTGGCCGCGGGGGCGACAATCCGGCCCGTCGAGGTCGCCTGGGGCGAGGTGCTCGATCCCGCACAGATCGCCGCCGAGTTCGAGCGCGGCCCGGCGAAACTGGTCGCCATCGTCCACGTCGAAACGTCAACTGGTGCAGCTCAACCGATCGCGGAGATCGGGCGTATCGTTCGAGAGAACGACTCATTGTTGATGGTGGATGCCGTCACTTCCCTAGGTGGGATGGAGCTCAACGTCGACGGTTGGCATATCGATGCCGCCGGATCGTGCAGCCAAAAGTGTGTCGGTGCTCCTCCCGGACTTGGTCCCATCACTCTTGGCCCCCGGGGTATCGAGGCACTGCACCGGCGCCAGAGCCCCGTGGCCAGCTGGTATTTCGATCTGCAGCGCCTCTTCGCCTATTGGGGCGAGGAGGGCAGCACCCGCGCCCGCGTGTTCCACCACACCGCACCCGTCGCCAACATCTATGGCTTCCGGGAAGCACTGCGCCTGATCCACACCGAAGGTATCGAGGCCCGCTTCGCCAGGCATCGCCAGGCCCATGATCTTTTTGTTGCAGAACTGGCTGAGATCGGGCTATCGCTCTTCACTCCAGCGACGCATCGGGCTCCGATGCTGAATGTTGTTGAGATCCCAGACGGCGTCGATGATGCCGCGGTGCGTGGAGCGATGCTTAAGCGCGGCATCGAGATCAGCGGAGCCTTTGGGCCGCTGGCCGGCAAGGCGTGGCGAATTGGGCTGATGGGGACCAACGCAACTGCTCCGGTTGTGCAGAAGCTCGTGTCGAACCTGAAGGACGTATTGGGCCGCTAAATCGGCCTGAGTGTCGGGTAGTCCAGATCCCATATTTCGTGATCGAGCGCGGCATCTATGTCCTCGTCGGTCATATCTCTGCCGACACCACTCTCTACCGCCGCCTTGGCGACCGCCCTGGCGATTACTCGGCTGATGGATCGTAGGTCTGCCAACGGTGGGTAGAGCACGCCCGCCTCCAGATATTCCTCAGAGACCTGACCAGCAAGTGCATTAGCCGCAGCGGCGAACATCGAGTCCGTCACTTCCGTGGCGCCGGTGATGATGGCGGCGAGGCCGACACCAGGGAAGACGTACACGTTGTTGCCT
>JASJHC010000435.1:0-5637 GCA_033791245.1 Acidimicrobiia bacterium
ATCAAACCCACTACGGAGGTGGATCGTGAACAGGATGATGATATTGGTGGCAGTGGCAGCATTTGCGCTGGTCGCCGGAGCATGCAGCATTGACGTAGAGCGCAACGAAGACGGATCGTTGGAGCTCGAGACGGTTCTCACAGAGGACAGTCTCAAGAACGAGATCAGCAAAGGCATCGACGATCCTCAGGTCAACTACCTGACCATCGATATGAAGATCGGACATGCCTTGGTCGCCATGGAGCGGGTCCGCGACAGCGGAATCGGCGTTGACGAAATATCGTTCCGGGTCGACCTGCGGGTCGCGGATGGCCATCTGGCAGCCGATGTGACCGAGGCAGTCTGGAATGAGTTCCCGATTCCGCAGGACCTCGTGGATATCTGGAACGAAGAACTGGCCGCTGGCCTCGAAAAGGAGGGCAAGAAGGACCCCGACAGCACGCTCCTTTCGGTAGAGCTCACCGAGAATGCCCTCACCATGCAATGGCATGTAGAGACAGACCAGAGCAAAGGCTGACAATCAATCAACAGGGCCCGGTGGGGGGCTTAAGGTGGGTGGTCCTAGCCGACCACCCACCTTTTCTGTTCTTGCGTAGATCCCGCCGAAACCTCGGCGCTATGTACGCAAGATGGCCAGGTCCCGCCCAGTCACCGGAACTTGCGTACCACAGCCCGAAATCCCGGCGCTATCTACGCAAGAACCAGGGATTACCTGCGCTCCACCAGGAACAATCGGAGTGGTAACTCAGGCTGCGATCAGTGCAGCGTTGATCTCGGAGCAGACCCTGCCTGGGTCCTCGACAAGGTCCCACCAGGTGTAACGCAGGACTGTCCAGCCCAGAACGACCGCCTGGTTCTGTTTCGAGCGGTCTCGGCGAAAGGCCATCCGGTCGAGATGGTGTGCCTCGCTATCGAGCTCGATGAGTATCCGAGCATCTGGGTAGGCGAAGTCCGCTCTGCAGACAAACGAGTCCCACCTGTCGCGCAAGACGAACTGAAACTGCGGACGAGGTAGCCCTGACTCGGTGACAAGCTTCTTGAACTCGTCTTCGAGTGCGCTCTCCGTTGACGAATCCCAGTGACGGCGGGCCTCCAGCAGGGGTCGGATCACACCGACACCACGCCGTCCCCGACGAGCAACACGAGCGACAAAGGCCTCGACGTCAGCGAGGCTGAACAGGCCGCGCCTGATCCCCTGCTCGAGTGCTGATTCGACTAGCCAACGGTTTGAAGCGCCAAGATCTACGACTGTTCGCACCGGCGTAGTTACCGCAAGTCCATCCTTGTGGGTCACGTCTTCATCTATGAGATCGAGCGACTCGTGCACCTGCACGCCACTCCGGTGAACTCGATCCCACCGTGTGGTGACAACATCAAGAACACGCACGCCTCGGTCGGTCAGCCCCCAGACCTCAGCAGCGGTTTGATGCGAGACTGCAGCAAGGGCAGGAAACGAAAGCGTGACTCCGGAAAGACGCTGCTGAAGTGACCAAGGGCTACCGTTGATGGCATAGACACCTGGCTCCAGTCGTCGATACCGGCCAGCGGCGACGCCATCCCGGACGGTGCTGTCCGCGATGTTTAGTTCCCGAGTGTCGCGGAGCGAAAACACCCCGTGTCGATCGGCAGCTTTGGCGCTGAGGTCTGCATATCTATGAGAGTCCATGCCGCCACTGTGACGCCACACGGTGACAAGAATGCCGGTTGCTTTCTTGCGTAGAATCCGCCGAGATACCGGCGCCGTGTACGCAAGAAGAAATGGCGCCGCCCCGTCACTGGTTCCTGCGTAGATCCCACCGACATATCGGCGCCGTGTACGCAAGAACCGTCGGTGGGTAGTCCGCCAGGACCACCCACCTTCTTGTGCTCAGTCGTCTTCTTGGGCGCTCCGCATCGACCAGATGAGGGTTCTCATGCTCTTTGGCTGGCTCAATACCGTGACAATTGCATCGGCGATGTTCTCGGGGCGCATCATGTCGGCAAGACCGGGCATATCTGGTGTTCGGCCCGCCCCCATGGCGAACTCTGTTGCCGTACCACCTGGGCAGATGGTGCTCACTCGGATTTTCTTCTCACGAAGCTCCCTGTCCAGACCGCCGGCCAAGCCGATCTGCGCAAACTTGGTTGCTGAATAGACAGCCTCGTCAGCGCCGGAACGGATACCAGCCACCGATGCCACAATCACGATGTCGCCCTCGCCTTGGCCAAGGAAGTGAGGAACCGCAGCCCGGATCGGCCACACGGTACCGGCCACGTTGATGTCCATCATGTCCTTCAGCTGCTCGTCGCTGAGGTCCATGATTCCGCCATATGCTCCGATTCCGGCGTTGGCGACAAGCGCATCGATCTTGCCAAAACTCTCGATCGCCTGGTCAATCAATTGGGTCGAGCCATTGGGATCGCGAACGTCCATTTCGACGGCGACCGCCGAGCCCGCCAGTTCGCTAACCATCTCGTCGAGACGATCGCCACGCCGGGCCCCCAAAGCCACCTTCGCCCCAACCGCTACGAGCGCCCTTGCGGTCGCTGCCCCGATACCTGCGGTCGCCCCTGTAATCGCTACAACTTGGCCGTTGAGATCTCGCATCGTCGACTCCCATCTTGTCGTTCTGCTTCAACCCTCAGCGTACCTCCGATCAGAGTGTCGAAATCGATCAGCGCTTGGAGAGAGGGGCCAGGAATCGGTTGCGGGACGAATCGAGAAGATCGACCGGTTCGTCCACCTCAGTCACCTCGACGTCATCGGTGCCGATCAGCTTGCCGATTCGGTCTGCTTGGGCCCTTACGTCATTCCACAGGCGCTTCGACCAATCCGAGAAAGGCGCAACCTTGATCGACAGAGGATCGTCACTGCTACCAAGATCCCATTGACCGACGACCCTGCCCATGTCCAACACAACCGATGTGGCGTTACCAAAACGATCGTGGGTCAGCGGGGAGTAGCTCGGGTCGAATAGGCGGTCTCGGTTTCGGTAGGCCACCATCAGAACGTCCCATACCGGAAGCAACCGCACACCTTCGAGATACCCAATGGCGGTACCTTGCAGACTGAGATCAAGACCGTCAGCCACTTCCAACGTCTGTGTCTTTGTCCAGCCAGTCCACCATTTCACGTCATCAACTGTGACCGGGCCATACGCTGCGACATATCGCTCCGCCAACTGACGCATCGCCGTCGCCTCGTCCATTTCGTCCGGAGGTGGACTGTGTACCCAGTCTTGCCATCTGGCGTAGAGGAATCGGTCTGAGCGCCATGTTCCGGTAGTCACCGTACGTACAACCTGAAAATGTGATGCTGCCAAACCCATCAGAACGCTGAATAAGTCTCCCAACTCTCCATCGGGGTCGACCAAGCTGCGGATCTGCACGGCGGGCATGGGTCCCTTCGCAAGTACGGCGTCAAGGTCGTTGGCGAACTTCTCATAGAACGGTTCGGCTCGGCCACGATACGAGTTCGTCTTGCGGACCAGGCTCTTGGTGGCCGCCGCAATCGTCGGCAACAGCTCGGCTGACACGGTATGGACCGAATAGCGCATCGCTCTTATCCGCACCAGGTCACCGGCGGCGACGGCATCGTTGAAGCAACCGATAGTGAAGTCTGGGATCCGGGCGAGCGCCGACAAGTAACAGGTCGGTGCGGTTCCGTAGACACCTACCGACCCGTCAACCGCCCTCATAAGGTCGACATGGTCGCTCATCGGAAGCCATATTCGCAGAATGGCGTCGCCGCAGTGAATCGACAGAGCCGCATCTGTTGATTTCCTAGAATGTTGTTCTAGAATCTGCTTCTAATGACCGTTACCCACACCATCAGCAGACGTGAGTCGATTCTCCAAGCGGCGCTGGCTGCGTTTTCGTCAGTCGGCTACGAATCAACATCCATCGAGGACATCTGCGCCACGGCACCGGCGAGCGTGGGTAGCTTCTATCACCACTTTGGCAGCAAGGACGGAGTCGCCGCCGCCCTCGTTACCGCGGCCGTCGATCAATTCCAAGAAGGCATGCAGGCTGCTCTGGCAGAACCGTTGTCTCCAAGAGCAATGGTTTCAATCCTCGTCAGCAGTCATCTCACTTGGGTGAGGGACAATGAACTTTGGGCGAGGTACTTGCTGCAGATGGGGGCCGCACCGGCGACCGCAGCCGCTCAACCCGCAGTGCGTCAGAAGAACCGATCACTTGTCGCAGCCATCGAGGCGTGGTCCGCTCCAGTCATCGAGCAGGGAGTCATTGTCCCGTTGCACCCCACCGCGCTACTCGCCCAGATTCTTGGTCCCAGCTACTTCGTAAGCCGTGCCTGGCTGGCCGGCGGACCGGAGATCACAGATCAACTGATCGGGCAGTTCTCAGATGCGGCGTGGCGATCTGTTCAACTCGAGGAGGTTCCCGGTGCGACTCGACTTCGATGAGGTCTTTCAGATCACAGCCGCAGAGGCCTATGACTACTGCAAGACACCAAAAGATTGGTTGCGGCTGTTCCCGGCGTTCACCAAGGTCCGCGACCGTGGCACTGGCTGGTACACAGTGTGGATCCGGCGGACACCGATCCCGCTGGTCGCCAAGATCACCACTTCCGAACCCGACAAGCAAGTGACGTGGGACTATCGTGGATTCTGGAAAGGCGATGGAGCGGTGCAGTTCGAGGAGACCGACGGCGGGACCCGAATCACCGGACACGAGATCATCACCCTTCCTGGGCCGCTTCGGCTGATTGACCGACGGCTCCAACCTGGCTTTGCCGCTGTCTGGGAGGGCGGATGGCGACGTCTCCGACGACGTTCAGCGCAGCCCCAGTAGATAGTCCAACGCCTCCACCCAGAATGACTGATACTGCTCCCATTGCACCAGGTTGCATCCCCAATGGGGGGCGGGATCAGAGGTGAACGCCAGCGTTGCGCCAGAACCGTGTTGCATCGTTGCCAGTAGCGGATCGCCGGTCTCCCGCACTGTGACATGGACCGTTGCATCTTCTCTTGGCATGACTCGGTTGTAGCCAAGCAACGGTGGCATCGAGCCGAGATCGACATCAGAGAGGACCGCCGAGCCGGTCGCCTGCGCATGGAAGCCCTCGGTGCTCTCCACAAGATCCTCGGTCTCCAGACAAGTCACGGGGAGGACTTCAGCTAACCGAGACCGGCCCCAGCCCCCCTTGCCCATCTCGCCGCTGAACGACAGCCAGCCGCCCATGAACATCACCCGCAAGCCAGATTCAACAGCTTCAACCGTGAGACGAACCCGGTCAGGGTAGGTAATGATCCCTTCCCCAAACACCTTGCGGTCGAAGAACTGTGGCGCCAACTGGAAATTCTTCAACTCCACATCGGAGAACACGATGACGTCATAGTCCTGCAGCGCTTGCTCGTACTCGCCGGGCTTCATCGCATAGAAGTCCCACGTAGGCATCGTGTCGCAGCTGTGAGTCCCTGACGACTCGATGGCATCACGCAGATAGTGGTCATAACGATATGTCTCGAGCCCTTTGAACGCATAGTTGAACGGCGTCTCGGCAAAGATCGGCCCAAGGGCAACCGCCCAGTCACCTATGTAGAGAACCTTGGCCATGGTCTACTCCTTGTTCACGGATCGCGTCGAGAAATGAACAAAGGGAAACAGCTCGGGATTATGAGAGTCCCATACTCC
>JASJHC010000436.1:0-7406 GCA_033791245.1 Acidimicrobiia bacterium
AGGACACCATCGCTCATCGCTTCGAGAAGTTCCTGCAATGGCACCACAACAGTGCCCATTCCGGTTCGTGCTGTCATCGTTCTAGTCCCCGCTCACGCAAGCAGAAAATGTCCATCGAAAACCCCCTGTGTTTTCCCTCATATAGCCCATCGCTCGTTGGCGTCCTGGCGAGGTATTGCCAACACCTAGGACAGTAACGGTGTCGGGTCATGGCCGGTAGGAGGGTTTCTCTTGACTCAGCATGGACTAGTCATTTTCGTGGTCACTCAAACACGGTAGGTGGTCAAGGGTGGACTAGGCCGCCCGGTTCGGGGTGCACTGCCTACCCTGCGTGTATGGCTGTGGAAAACATTGTGATTGTTGAGGTCGGGGCACGCGACGGATTGCAGAATGAAGATGTTGTTGTTTCCACCCCGGACAAGATCGAGTTGATCAACAAGATCGCGGCCGCAGGCGCTGCGAGAATAGAGGTTGCCTCGTTCGTCCACCCCCAACTGGTCCCCCAGATGGCGGACGCCGAAGCGGTCGTCGCCGCCCTTCCCGATGACGGCGATTGCAGCTACATCGGTCTCGTCCTAAATCGGCGCGGTCTGGAACGGGCCCTCGCCACCAGGATCGACGAGATCAACTTCGTGGTTGGCGCTTCTGAGGGCTTCAACCAGGCAAACCAGAAGAGCTCAGTAGCTCAAACCATGAGCGAGATCGAAGCGATGCTTCCCGAAGCTGCAGCGGCCGGGATGAAGACCACTGTCACGATTTCCGTTGCGTTCGGGTGCCCCTTCGAGGGTGAGGTTACGCCGGAAACGGTCGCCGAATTGGCCGAGCGCTGCGCCGCGGCAGGAGCTGGTGAGGTGGCTCTCGGAGACACGATTGGGGTAGCGACACCGCACGATGTCTCCGAACGCGTTGGTGTTGTCGGCGGCGTGATCGGCGCGGCAAGTCTGCGGTGTCATTTCCACGACACCCGAAATACAGGGATTGCCAATGTCGTCGCGGCGGTTGCCGCGGGCGTGACCACGATCGATGCCTCGGTCGGCGGAACCGGGGGATGTCCCTATGCCCCAAACGCGACCGGGAATGTTCCGACTGAGGATGTGCTCTACACGTTGCATCGGATGGGGTTCGAGACACACATCGATCTCGAAGCGATCATTGCTACCGGTCATTGGCTGGCCGAAAAGCTGGGAAAACCACTCCCATCCGCACTAGGCCGCGCCGGCACCTGGCCTCCGATGCCCTGAACCTAGGGCTTCCCGCGTCGGTTTAGCCGAGGTGATTGCGGGCGGCCTCCTTGACTTCGGCGCTGAGATCACGGCTGCGACGCCCGTTGAGTGCCAGGTCGGCGAACTCGGGCGGGAACATCTGGCGCACCGAGTCTTCGTAGAGATCTCCCATTCCGGGTTGCTCGGCGAAGCTGACGATCCAGCCCGCCGGCAACTCTGACAGATGAATTGTCACCGGAGTGCTGACAGCGGATACTTCGCTCAAATCGCCGAACGTCACAAAGTGTTCCTCACAGAGGGTCCACAGCCAAGCGGTGGCCGTGTCTGTCTTTAGCTCCCATCCGTACAGCTCGTATGCGCAGAAAACCTCGCCATTGCGTTCGGGAGCGAGGATGTGGTTCGGGAGGTAGGAGTGGATCAGGTAGCCCAGCCCGTCTTCTGTGAGCGGTCCAGGGGCGACGGCCGGGTCGATAGCGTCACGAGGCGGTGCGGTGGTCTCTATGACCCCCGCCGGTGGTGTGATGTCGTCCGGGAGGTAGATGCGGGTGTCGTCGCTCCCGGCGCACCCGCTCATCAGGAGCAGCGTGACCAAGATTGCAGAGAGGGGATGGCGGCTCATCGTGGCATTATTCACCAGTTCGGGGATTACGCCTCGAGCTGGCGGCCATACAGCTCGGAGTACAAACCGCCTTGGTCGACGAGCTCGTCGTGGGTTCCTTCCTCGATGATGTGGCCTTCGGCAAGAACAACGAGGCGGTCTGCCTTGCGCACGGTGCTGAGGCGGTGTGCGATCACAACAGTGGTGCGACCCTGCATCAGCACCTCAAGTGCGGCTTGGACCAGTCCCTCCGATTCGGCATCGAGAGAGCTGGTCGCTTCGTCCAGGATCAGCAGTGACGGATCGGCCAGAAGGGCACGGGCAATCGCGACTCGCTGGCGTTGGCCCCCTGAGAGCTTGATACCCCGCTCGCCGACGACGGTGCCGTAGCCATCGGGGAATTGGCTGATGAAGTCGTGTGCGTTGGCTGCGGTGCAAGCATCGACCAGCTCAGAATCGGAGGCGTTTGCTTTGGCTACCCGGAGGTTCTCGGCGATGGTGCCGGAGAACAGCTCCACCTCTTGGGGGACTGCCGCCATACGCTGTCGCAGCTGTTCAATATCCTGATCCCTGACATCGACGCCATCAACAAGGACCTGCCCGCTGGTGACGTCATAGAACCGCGGAATCAGCTGGACGAGAGTTGTCTTCCCTGCGCCGGATGGGCCAACTAGGGCAACCAGTTCGCCGGGGTGGACATCCAGATTGATACCAGTAAGGACTTCGCCAGTGCGTTCTGCATAGGAGAAGCTGACATTGTCGAAGGTGATGGTCCCGATCGGTTCAGGATTCGTAGTCGAGGCGGCGTTGGCGATCTCGGGTGTCTCATCGAGAAGTTCGAAGATCCGCTTCGATGCACCAAGGGCTTCCTGCAGTTGGGCGTAGAGACCAGTAAAGGTTCCGATGGCTCCAGCCACAGTCAGCGTGTAGAGCAAGAACGTCACCAAGTTGCCTGCTGTCAGCTCTCCGGAAATGACCTGGCGACCGCCCTGCCACAGGACCAATGCCAATGTACTGAACATCACAAAAGTTACCGTTGGAACGAAGATCGATCGGAGCCGAGCACGGCGCACCGCAACTTCATACGAGGCCCTGATGTCATGGTCGTAGAGCCGGGCTGTCTCCCCTTCTGCGGTGAACCATTTCACGACCCGGATTGACGAGATCGCCTCTTCGGCCAGGCTATTGGCAGCGGCCAGCTTGTCCTGGAAGTCGGTCGATACCCGACGTAGCCGACGGCCAAAGATGGCGGCGGCAATCATGATGACAGGTACAAAGGTGAGCACAGTGAGCGACAAGCGGAAGTTCAGCAAGAAGAGCAGGATGATGCTCCCGACGAGGGTGATCCCTTGCGCCAGCGCCTGCGCAACTGCGGTCGAGACTGTTGTCTGAACGACCGCAGCGTCTGCAGTGAGCCGTGACGTGATCTCACCAGTCTTGCGCTCGTCGAAGAAAGGGACCGCCAGCCGCACCACTCGGTCGAACACGGCTCGACGCAGATCGGCGACGACGCCTTCGCCTGCAATGGCCAGCCAGTAGCTGCGTAGAAAATTGAAGCCGGCCTGGGCCAGGAAGACGATCACCAGGATGATGGCAAATCGGTCGAGCTCGCTTGTGTCAGCGCTGCTCACCTCGCTGAGTGCTGAGTCCACGAGGTCACCCATGACCCTGGGAAACACCAGTCCTAGCCCACTGCCAAAAGCAACGGCGACCGTCGCCGCGATGATGCGGGACCGATAGGGCCGGGCGAAGACAAACAGGCGCCGCACCTGTGACAACTGGTCGCGACCGAGACGTTCTGTCTTCTCGGCGGTAGCGCGGGGTCGCCTTCTTCGCATGGGTTGCATCGGGCAATGTTACGGCAGCGGCGATCCACAAGGTTCGGCCGAGGTCACCTCGATGCACCAGGTCGACGGCTACTGGACCGGTATCGCCATCAACGATGGCGAAGTCCTCATCGGATCATGTGGACTGCTGACGTTGCCCTCGGGTGTGGAGGTCGCCATCGAAGGTGATGTCTACAACATCGACTGGTGAGCCTGATCCTGGCAGATTCAGGGAGGCTCTTGTCGCACCTTCAGGATGAGAGGGGTATCCTGCGCGGCATACGCAGCTTGTCCGGGGAGGGGAAATGCGTACTCATTACACCCCGCTTACCCACTAGCTGCCTGACGCGCTCGGAAACACTGAGCACCAAAAGAGAAGGAAGGGGAAAGCCGCAGATGAAAACAACCCTAAAGGTGTTGTGGATTCTGGTGGTATTCGCTCTCATCGCCGCAGCATGCGGTGGCGACGACGACTCCGCTGATGAAACAACCGCAGCTCCCGAGACAACTGCAGCAGAGACAACTGCAGCTCCGACCGAGACCACTGCTGCAACCACTACCCAGGCCCCGAGTCCCGACTTTGTCGGTCTCGAGATCGACGCCGGTGGCTGTGACTATGGCGGCCGAGTCGAGAAGATTACGGCTACCGACGAGTTCACCGTGGTATTTGATTTGTGTGGATCGCATCCGGCGTTCCTGGCGCAAATCGCGTTCGGTGTGTTCGGAATCCAGCCGGAAGAGCATCTCGCCGCAACAGGCGGCTCACCGCTCGACAACCCGGTGGGAACCGGTCCATACGTGCTCGATGAGTGGGTGCGTGGCGACTCCGTCAACTACTCGCGTTTCGACGACTACTACGGGCCACAGCCGACTCACTCGACTCTGGTTCTGAAGTGGGCAACTGAGAGCGCTGGGCGACTCTTGGAGTTGAACTCAGGGACAGTGGACGGAATCACGTTCCCCGGTACCGAAGATCTGGCAGGAATCGAGGCAGACCCCAATCTGACCTTGATCAACAAGCCGGAGCCAAACATCTTCTATGTCGGGTTCACCAACACATTTGAGCCATTTGACAATGTTGATGTCCGCAAGGCCATCGCCATGGGTATCGACCGGGATCGGATCGTAGATATCTTCTATCCGACCGGTTCTGAAGTTGCTTCACACTTCACTCCTTGCTCTGTAGCTGGAGGATGTGAGGGCGAGTCGTGGTACGAGTTCGATGCAGCGGCTGCCAAGCAGGCGTTGTCTGATGCTGGGTACCCCGACGGCTTCGACACCTCGATCTATTACCGCGATGTGACGCGCGGCTACCTGCCCACACCGGGCGATGTGGCTGCCGACATTCAGACCCAGCTTCGTGAGAATCTGGGCATCAATGCGGAGATCGTGCAGATGGAATCGGCCGAGTTCATCCAGGCCTGCTCCACCGCAGGTACCTGTGATGGCATCCACCTATTGGGATGGACGGGTGACTACCCGCACGTAACCAACTTCCTGGACTTCCATTTCGCAGAGGGCAACGCGCAGTTTGGTGATCCGCATCCGGAGATCTACGAGCCATTGGAGGCAGCTTCGCAGCTCGCAGATCCGGCTGAGGCAGTTCCGTTCTATGAGACGGCAAACAACGCCATCAAGGAATTGGTACCGATGGTTCCGATTGCTCACGCTGGTGCGTTCTACGCAGCCAGCGCCGCGGTCTCGGGCGTCAATGCCCCACCATGGGGTCATGTGCAGTTGAACCTGTGGGACAACGGCGAGGACACCCTCGTGTTCATGCAGGGCAACGAACCGATCTCGATCTACTGCTCGGACGAGACCGACGGTGAATCAATTCGCGCCTGCGGTCAGGCGATTGAGGGTCTGTACTCCTATGACGTTGAAGGCAACGTCCGGCCGCAGCTGGCCAAAGAGTGCACGGCAAACGAGTACATGAGCTTGTGGACATGCGCTCTCCGCCAAGGAGTGACGTTCCACGATGGCTCGTCGTTCGATGCCAACGACGTGATTGCGTCGTACTCGGCCGGTCTCGATGCAGCGGACCCGCTGCATACGGGTAACTCCGGTGTGTTCGAGTACTACGACTACCTGTGGAATGGTCTGATCAACGCTCCGGCGTCTGAGTAGGACCGACCGCAATCGACTAATTGAGGGGGAGGCGCACCAGCGCCTCCCCCTCTCTTTTTGCCGGCCGCCGTCTTCCGCTTAGCGCAGGGACCGACGGCGCCCTGTCACAAAGCTCTATGATCCCCCACTGATGCTGAGCTTCATCATTCGACGCGTGCTGCTGGCGATTCCGGTCTTGATCGGGATCATGGTCGTTGTGTTCGTGTTAGTTCGGGCGATACCCGGCGACCCGTGCACCTCGCTACTTGGGGAACGGGCGACCGAAGAGGCATGCGACGTATTCAACGAGGCAAACGGGCTCAACGAGCCGGTCTGGGTGCAGCTCGGCATTTACATGGGCAACGTGGTCACCTTCGACCTCGGCGAATCGATCCGCTTCTCGCGTCCGGTCAATCAATTGCTCATCGAGCGTCTGCCATTGACCACCGAACTGGCTATGAGCGCCCTAGCGCTGGCAATCCTTGTTGGAATTCCGATGGGTGTCGTCGCTGCCCGCAAGCACAACACCATTGTCGACACGGGCACCATGGCGTTAGCCAATGTGGGGGTGTCTATGCCGGTCTTCTGGCTTGGCTTGATGCTCGCGTACGTCTTTGCCCTGATATTGAAGGACACCGCCTTTGTGTTACCCCCTTCTGGGCGTCTTAGCGCCGGGCTTTCCTCGACGCCCTATTTCGAACTTTGGGGTTGGGAGCTGACCGAAGGTTCGACATGGGCGAAGTTCAACGAATACGCCGGCAATCACTACATCTTCAACAACCTCATCACTGGCCAATGGGAGGTTTTCTGGGATGCTGTCAAGCACATGATCTTGCCGGCCGTAGCCCTGGCAACCATCCCGCTGTCGATCATCGCCCGCATTACCCGCAGCTCGCTGCTCGAGGTCATGGGCAAGGATTACATCCGGACTGCCCGGGCGAAGGGCGTCAACGAATGGACCGTGGTCCGCAGCCATGCGTTCCGCAACGCCCTATTGCCCGTGGTCACCATCGTCGGTCTCCAGCTCGGAGCGTTGCTGGGTGGAGCGGTACTCACCGAAACAGTGTTCAATCTCGGTGGCGTGGGCCGAGCTCTCTTTGATGCGATTACCGGCCGTGACTACGCGATCGTCCAGGGCTTCACCGTGGTGATCGCGGCGGGATATGTGATCGTCAATCTGTTGGTCGACCTTTCCTACGCGTACCTCGATCCGAGGATCAGACTCGAATGAGCAACCTCAGCCGCCGCGAAGCGCTCGAGCAACTGGCCGCCGAAGCCAGCGAGAACGAGCTGCTCTTTGAGAAGCCGCTGACCCAGTGGCGATTGGCTTTGCGCCGTTTTCGTGGCCGGAAGTCGGGCATGGTCGGACTATTCATGATCACCGGGCTGGTTTTGATCGCGATCTTTGCGCCGCTGATTGCCCCGTACGAGCCAAACGACGATCTGATCGGGGAGCAAGATGTGCGGCGCTACGAGAAACCTTGCATTCACCTGCTCGGTTGTGATGCGGATAAGCCGCAACACTGGATGGGCATCGACGGCAACGTGCGGGATCAGTTTTCCCGGGTCATCTACGGTTCCCGGGTCAGCCTGCAACTTGGATTCTTCACTGTGACGCTGGCGCTCTTCGTTGGCGCCGGGATCGGAGCCGTT
>JASJHC010000437.1:0-11057 GCA_033791245.1 Acidimicrobiia bacterium
AGCGCATAGGTCTTCCAGGTTGTTGCGGCTGAGGCGGTGGTTCCAGCAAGGTCACTTCGCGTCTTACGACCGGCCGCGGCGGGCGGTTGAAGGTCCCACCGCCTTCTGCCGACACAGTTGCTTCGGCGATAACGACAAGGCCAACGTCACCAACTCGAATTTGAGCACCAGCTGCCACAGCGAAGGTGGGGGCATCCATCTCGACCCCATCTACGGAAACGTCAACCCGCTCCGGATTGCGCAGCGAAAGCTGACCACCGGAATCAACGTGGAGGCGCAACCGCCCCGCACAGCCGGGAATCGCCATGTCGGCCGGCGGCGCTCCAATTGTCACAACGCCCGAATACAGGGGGATGCTTTTGCCCAGCTCAGGTCCGGTCATTTGAACAAGCGTGCCGCGGCGCGGTGGATCGCTGGCGCCGGCGGCCTCGAGCAAGCTCCCGTCGCGGAGACCGGCCTCGCAGAGCGGTACTTCCAGACCGACGACCCGACCGTCTATTGCAGCAGACTCGACGTCATCTCCGGCCAGCGCCGCGACAAGGTCGGCGACAGTGCCGCTGGTGAGCGGGCTGGTTATCTGAACCTCGTAGTCGAGTCCGTTGCGGCGCAATGTCAGGTCCATCAGGCCACTCCGGCCGGTAAGACCGACGCGTCCGCAGCCGCCTGGGCTCGTAGCGATGCGGATTCTCTGCGCAGCTCTCTTGCCTGGCTTTCGAGTTCACCGGCAATCCTCACGATCTCCCCAGCTTGATCGTTGACAATCCGAGCGTGGGTGGTGCTCCTGCTCTCGAAGTCAGCCGCCGCCGGACCAACCCAGACACGCTGCGACATGGCAACCAAGGGATCGAGAAGCCCACGCAGAACCGCCGCTTGCGACCGAAGACGGTCGGCGTCTCGCAGCAGCGAGTTCGACTGAACAATCTTCTGGTCGGCAAGACGGCGGAGCTCGGACGATGTCATCAGCAATTCCTACCGGTTGCTACCGGGTCGCCGTTTCGATGTTGTCGTGATACCTGGCCACAGCAATGCTGGCCTGCGACAGAGCCTCTCGCAGATTGGTTAGTGCCGGCATGAACTCGCCATCCCAGGCCGCTCGGAATTTCTCAGCCCCTGGACCCTCCCAAGCTGTTGCCCCACGAGCCACCTTGCTGGTCACCGTCGACTGGAGACTCTCGACTTCGCCTGCCTTCGACTCGAATAGCGATCGGAGTGTCTGCAGATCGGCGAGATTCGCCCCAAACATGGCTGCCATTTGTGCTTCCTTTCTATAAGCGGTCTCTTCACACCCGACGACCATATAACGCCACTTAACGATTGTCAATCGTTAAGTACTGTTGACAATCGCTATTAGTAGCACTTAAGGTAGCTTCATGAGAAGCAAGGCAAGACTCTCCCTACTGCTGTTGATTGCAGCTGGCCTGACCATCGGGCTGCACCAACTAGGCGGTGCGATGAGCATCAATTGGTCCGATCCCATTGCATGGTTCAACAGCGCCTCTGCCGAGGAGGCGATCGGGGGAACGCTGCGGACGGTATGTCTGATGCTCGGATACTGGATCACCGCCTCGACGATGCTCTACGTCGCCACCCGCAACCGCCCTCGCCGACCGCGCATCATCACAGCGCTGACGCTTCCCGGGGTCCGTCGCCTGGTCGATCGCACTTTGGCAACCGCACTGACGGCATCGATTGCGGTGGCGCCGATTAGCCCGGCTCTTGCTGAACCGCCACCACCACCCCCGGTTGTCTTTGACATCACCAGCGACGGCATCCCGGTCCCCCATATCCGCAGCGTCCACAAGACCACCGACACGGTAGGGACCACAGAGTCGCATCAGGAGACAACGCCATTGCCTCCCGCCGCCGAGGTCGTGCCGGCGCCGGTGCCGACAATCCTCCTCACGCCGGTTGCGAGGACTACGGCGGTGGAGACCGCTGCAACCGACCACACCGTCGAGTCCGGTGACAGCCTCTGGCTGATCGCAGACCGCCACGTCCGGGCGGCGGTCGGCGATGCGGCAACCACGTTCACCGTCACTATGTACTGGCGACAAGTGATCGATGCCAACCACGGCACGTTGCGCTCCGGCGACCCCAATCTGATCTTCCCCGGAGAGATTGTTCTGCTCCCAAACTTCGAGGTGGCCGAATGAACATCACAGAAATGCTGGGGAGTCCAGTCGACGATCCCGTTGAGTTCGAGCCTTCCGCCCCCGCTGGCTGCTCGTCGGCACCACAGCAGCCATCAAGTCCACCGCCAAGCCGGCCGGGCCATCGAGTGCTGCTGACCGGCCTTCTCGTAGGCGCTCTCGCTATCGGATTGGGGATTGGCTGGTACCTGGGAACAGGCGACGCAAGCAACCCCATCGAACCCGCTATCCCCCCCGCAGACGTTGTCGCACCACCACAGATCGGCGACTTCGCCGAGATGTTCACGGCCCTCTATCTGTCGGGACTCGCTACACCCGAAGACCTCGGGTCGATGTATACCGGGTCGATGCCGGCCGCGGCCGGGACATGGGTCAATCAAAGTGCGGCGCTGGCAGTGGAGCCCCTCACAAGCGGGTTCTGGCAAGTGGCCATTGCCGTCGACGCTCTCGAACTCATTGACGGTGCCTATGAGTCAGCGGGGATTCAGTACTTCGAGCTGACCGTCGCCGACAAGACCCCCTACCCGGTGGCCGTTTCTGCACCAGCCCGCATCCCGCCACCTGCCAAGGTCGGCGAGGACGGTGCCTCCGACTTCACCGGCACCGTGCCTTTGGATCAAGCAGCCGCAGTCTCTCACTTTGTGAATGGCTACCTGACCGGCCAGGAAGACATTGCTCGATATGTGACTCCAACCGCTCGCATCCAGTTGTTCGCCGAGCCGCCCTACGCGTCGGCGACCATCACTTCGCTGGGAAGCGACGAGCTGGGCAATGTGACAGTGGCCGTGTCGGCTGTGACCAATGGCGGGGCAATGCACCCACTCCAATACACCGTGGCACTGTCATTCGAAGCCGGCGTGTGGGAAGTCGCCGACCTGACGTCTGTGGTCGGGCTCGAATGACCAATCCGGGGACCGTGATCGACCACACCCGCCGATCCGTGTCGGTGCCGCGTCGCCTCATGCCATCGATCCTGGCGATCCACGCCGGACAGAGTCCGCATCCGGCGACAACGGTCGACGAGCTCCGGGCCGGCGGAGTGGTTGCGGACAACAGACTCGACCCGCTCGTGACCACCCTCGTTGAGGTGATGACGAACCCAACGCTCGTCATCACCGTCGAACTCTCTCTTGAGCATCAAACCCGATTGGCAACGTTCTGGGGCACCGCACGGCGGGCTGTCGTCGGGCTCAGCGACGACCGGCATCGGTTTGAGCTCATGCAGGTCGAGCCAAATCTTCTTCCCTTCCACCTCGCCCAAACGACCGACATGAGCCCGCTGCCGACGTTGCCATTCGCCGGTAGCTTCTATCTTCCGGCAACAACGCTGCACCTTGTCGAGACCAGCTCCGGACATGACCCGTCGCAAGCGTTGGCAGCTCTCCTCGCTGCAGGGGTCCCCCACAAATGGGCCGACCGATTCATGACGGCGCTGACGCTACGTCGATCGTTGTGGACGGTGGAGTCGGTATGGCTGGGCCGAGACGCCCCTCGAACCGAATCGCGACTGTCGGTCCTCGACAGCGGATGTGCCGGCTACTGGCGGTTGGCGGCCGACGATGACGGAGCCATCAGCGTGACCACCAGCAGCTTTGAAGATGTCATGCGGCGCTTCTCAGCGCTGCTGCCAACGCCGCGGCCACCCCTCACCAGAATGTGATCATGCGGTGGCCCACCGACCCAGCGCTGGTCGTATCATTGATGCCATGAAGAAGCTGATCCTTGTCGTGTTGGCTGCCGTCGGTGGAGCTGCCGTATTCAAGGTTCTCAATTCGGAGTACCAGCCACCCACCAAACCGTGAGCGAACTCGCCACCCCGCACGGGTCGCTCTGGGTCCGTTCGTTCGGGACCCCTCCCGCTCCAGTCATTGCTCTGCACGGTTTCACCCTTCATGGCGGCATGTTCGCAACGCTCGCAGACATCCTTGGCCTGCCGGTGCAGGCACCGGATCTCCCTGGTCACGGTCAGACCAACGTCGACCCGATCAACATGACAACCACCGTGGCCGCCATCGCCGAACTGCTCCGCCACGCCACAACCCCACCCTTGTTGCTGGGGTACTCACAGGGAGGCCGAGTCGCACTTCAAGTCGCAATCCAACACCCCGAACTGGTCGGATCGCTTGCCCTCGTCTCAGCGTCGCCTGGTCTCAACGAACGAGCCCGCAAGCTGCGAGGCGTTGCCGACGAAGGCCTCGCCACCCGCATCGAACAGATCGGAACGGAGCGCTTCATCGAGGAATGGCTGGCCAACCCAATGACGACGACCGATCGGCTACCGCCAGATATCGGGAAGGCCGATCGACAGATGCGGCTGGAGAACACGGCCCCCGGCCTCGCCGCCGCACTGCGCGGACTCGGGCAGGCATCAGTCGCCGAGTCCAGCGACTACATCGCTGGTCTGCCGATGCCGGTGACGTTCATTGCAGGCCGCCGGGACACGAAGTATTCGACACTCGCAGTAGAGATGGCCAGGTTGCGCGCGCAACGGCCGGTTCTGGTTAGGGACTCCGGTCACAACGTGATTCTCGAGGCACCCGAGGCCGTCGCCGTCGCGATCAAGGACCTACTCGGTCGACAAACCGGCTGATCGCATCGACATAGACCGAAGGTCGATTCAAGACCGATTCGTGGAATCCACCCTCGATCTCGACCAACTCGGCCGCGGGCAACAACGACGCCAACTCGTACTGAGTCTCCGGGGGAACTACTTCGTCGGCGGTTGGGATGAAGATCAACGCCTCCTGAGGGAGCTTGCCGACCCATCCTCTCGAATCGAACCGCCACACTGCGGCGCCAATTTCGTAGTAGAGATCGGCATCGCGTTTGATCAATGCCTGGTGCATCCAGCGGCGATGATTGTCTTTGACGGCACCAGTGCGGTGCAGAACCCCACCCGTTACCCTGGCAATCTCATATGTGCTCAGACGAAGACCTCCCCGCGCCAGCCAGAAGGCAACACGGGTCGGAATGCGGAACTCCGCTATCGGTAATGAAGCGGTGGCAGCGAGGATCATCGCTCCGACATGCCGGGGGTGCCTCCGAGCAAGTTCCTGGACGACCATTCCGCCCATCGAGTAGCCAAGCACTACTGCCCCAGAGACCTCGAGGGCATCAAGAATCCCGGCGACGTCATCCGCCAGATCGGTGATCTCGACCCGGCCTCGCACCCAATCACTGCGGCCGTGGTTGCGTAGATCCGGCACGATCACTCGGTATCGCTTGGCCAGCTCGGGGATTATGCGATGGAACGTCATCGCTCCGTCGAGGTTCCAGCCGTGAATCAAGACCAGTACTGGGGCATCTTCCGGCCCGACCTCGCGGACGAACATCTCGTTGGCCCCGACCATCACAGTGCGGCCCGGTACCGGCAAGGGGTTGTCCTGCGGAAGCTTGAAACGGGGCGCCAGCTCCGGGCCAAAGATCCGCCACGCCAGCCAGCCACCAGCTCCGTATGCCATCCATCTCGTCAACCGCATGCTTCTAATCCTCCAAGAGCGCCGTGTTCACGCCAAGGGTGTCAACCGCAAATGCGTACTCGGCAACGGGTCGGCCCTCCACCAGGTGTTCGGAGATAATCCGTTCCATCACCACCTCGTCAACCGAGTGGTACCAAACGCCTTCGGGATACACCACCGCAATGGGTCCCCTCTCGCAAACCCGCAAACAGTCAACCTTGGTCCTCAGCACCGTGCCACCCGCTGCCGACGTATCCGCTGGCGGACCCTCAAGATCACGACCCCGCCACGCCGGCGGCGCCGACGCCAGACCCAACTCCTTGAGCCGACGCTTCAGATACACCCAGACGGCGGCACTCTCGTCATACGAAGAGCACCGCGCGGTGGTCTGTTGGGCACACAGGAAGATGTGCCTATCCAGCGAACCAATCCCCAGCGACCCCGATATCGCGTCGAGACGTTGCTGTGCGTTGTCATCCATGAACCAAAGCTAGCGCCGAATCCGGACCGTCGATCCGGCCCGCCTGCGTATGATCGGCTTCGACTATCGGAGACTGAGATGAGTAGACAAATCGGAGTACTGACCGCGGGCGGCAACTGATGGACCACTTCCAACAGATCTACGCCAATGAGGCAGATACTTATCACCGGCTAGTAGCCGCTGAGGATGCCCACGGGGAGCTCGCCGCTCAGCTGGACCGAGTGGCAGCTGCGGCCATATCAATCGTCGATATCGGTACCGGAACCGGGCGCCTCGCCATCCCGCTGTGCCAAGCGGGGAAAGATGTCCACGGTGTTGATACCGCCGCAGCGATGCTCGAGGTCGCGGCCTCGAAACTCGATGGGTGTCCCGGCGACTGGACCTTGAGTGTTGGAGATGCCAGACAACTACCCATCGCAGACGCGTGGGCCGATGCCGCCATTGCCGGTTGGGTCTTCGGACATTTCACCGAATGGAGGCCGGAGACCTGGGAAGCAGACCTTGACCAAGCGATCGCCGAAATGGACCGTGTGGTCAAGGACGGCGGCCTCGAGGTCGTCATCGACACCCTGGGAACTGCTGCACCCGAGCCGGCGGCACCGACTCCTGGACTTGCCGCCTATCACCAACGGCTCGAGGAAATGGGATTCGAGCGCACCGTGCTCCGCACCGATTACCGCTTTGCGTCGGTTGCCGAGTCGGTCGAGCTCCTCGAATGGTTCTTCGGGCTGGGCGACTGGGGCCGCCACCACAACGATATGTTGGTGCCGGAGTTCACCGGATGGTGGGAGCGCCGCCGCTAGCCACAGATCCGCAGAATCTCATCTCCATAGGCGTCCAGCTTGGCGGGACCAATGCCGGGGATCAGGATGAGTTCTCGCTCCGTTTGCGGCCGGGCCGCAGCAATCGCCAGCAACGTCTTGTCGTTCATGACGACATACGCAGGCACCGAGCTGGCTACCGCCGTCTCGATACGCCATGCCCTGAGTTGCTCGACGAGGGTCTCGTCAACGTCGACAGCTTCCAGCGGAGGAATGAGTGGGCCGCTGCCGGCCGGAGTGGTGACTGTCTCTCCCCAGGTGACAAGCATGGAGCTGCTGCCGGAGTCGAGCGCCACAACCGCACCATCTTCTTCGAACGCTTCGACAACACCTGAGTACCCACCGGCGATACGGATGCGATCTCCAATCGCCACTGCCACGCCATCTCTCCGACCGGGCTTTGTGACCGGAGTCACCTCCGCTCGGGAAGCTTCTCCGGTGAGTTCGGCGAGGAAGGGCGAGGGTCGTGCCTTGTCGGCGAGCACGACCACCTGCTTGCGACCACGCGTGATTGCCACATGGAAGACCCGCCGCTCCTCCTCACGGTCCTCTGCCAGATCGTGCGGGAGCAGTCCACGATCGGCGCCGAACACAACGACACGATCCCACTCCATGCCTTTGACCCGGTGCACAGTGCTCAGCTCGACACCTGCCGGATCGTTCGCATGGCTGAGCGATGAGCGGAGCCACGGTTCGAAGTCGACGAGCTCGCGATGGAGCACCGCCGCTCTTCGCAACGCAACCAGGTCGTCGGACTGTGCCGACCTATCGGCCCTGCTTCTTCCCGCGTCCAGGGCCGCGGCGGCACCGCTGAGACCGATCTCGTCGTTGATGACATCCAGCATGACGATGCTGTCGCCCTGTTCGGCAACCTCTACTGCCCTGGCCATGTCGTCACAGAACCCATCCCACTTGGTGGCCTGATTCCCGACGAGCTTGCCACCCATCGCATACAAGTCGTCGAGGGAAACCCTGTTTCGCCTTCCCACCAGCTGGCCGGTGATTCGGGTCAGACCCCGCGCCGGGCGACGCACCACCTTCATGAGATCGGCGGTGCGAATCGATTCGGGATCGAGACCGATCCTGATCCACGCCAACGCTGCCGCCGTCACGGTGCGGTCCAATACCTCGGTGCCGAGCGGTGACCGGAACGGGATGCCCGCCTCGGCGAAGGCGACGTGAACGGGGAGCAACGCCGCATTCACCCTGCACAACACTGCGATCTCGGCAGGCGAAGTCTCGCCAAGCCAGTCTCCGACCCGCATCGCACATTGCAGCCCAAGCTCGGACCCGGGATGTCGGTCGACGACGAGCGCATCAGCTTCCTCGTCGACGGTCCCGGCCTTGATGATTTTGGGTACCCGGCGATCGTTGTACTCGAGAAGGGTCGCCGCGGCGGCAACGACACTCGGCGGACAACGGTAGTTGACCTCGAGAGGATGCGATGCGGCTCCGGGGAATAGGTTGTCGTAGTCGATGAGGAAGCCAGGGTCGGCACCGAGATACCCGTAGATGACCTGGTCGTCGTCACCCACTCCAAACACGTTGAGCTCTGGCGAAGCAAGCAAACGGATCAGTAACAGATAACTCGGAGTGAGGTCCTGGAATTCGTCGACGACCATATGACGGCACTTGTCCTGCCAATACCGACGCAGATCGGGCATGGTCAACAGCGCTTCGATAGCTCCATAGATCTGTTCGTCGAAGTCGGCCTCCTGACGGTCGCTGAGCAAGCGTCGATAGCGTTCGTACACCCTGGCGAAATCGGGCACATCGTCGCGGAATGCTTCGACCTCGTCGGGCGGTCGCAAGGCGATGCGCACCTCCCCCAGCGCCTCGAGGTAGGGCCCGATCGTGTCAGAGTTGGGACGCCGCGCCGCTTCGACGAGACCGTCAAGACGGTTGCGCTGGTCACGCTCGTTCAGCAGAGTGACGTTGCCCCGCGCCTGGCGCAGGATCTCCCAACCCAGGGAGTGAATCGTTCGCACCTTGAGTCCCCGCCGTGACCCAAGCCGCTCCCGCATTTCGGCAGCCGCTCGGTTGTTGTACGCCAGGGCGCAGATGATTTCTGGTTCGACCCGGCGGTCTTCCACAAGGTGCCGGACGCGAGCGGTCAACGTTCGCGTCTTACCCGACCCGGCGGGAGCGATGATCCGAGCCGGGCCTGACTGGTGCATCGCCGCGGTCTGTTGATCGGGAGCAAGGTCATCTTCGAGTTCGGAGTTGTCCGGTACCTCGGCCGGCAACGACTGCAGAGCTATCGACTCGGCATGGATGATTGGATCATCCAATCCGGTGACAGGGCCCCGGGGCCCGCCGTCGACCCACGCTTCCGTGCCGTCGCCGAGCGTGACGTCCATCGACTCGCTTGGCTTGGCCCCCAGCGCCTCCGCCTTGCGTCCCCACCACCAAATGAGCTCGCCGGTACGAAAGTCGTAGCTATTGACCCACACCAGATGGTGCAGCCTCTCCTTGCTGAACAGAAACCCACGTCGCAGCCGCCACGGATCCATCGGAGACGTCTCCGGCTGGCGCAGGACCGCGGGGTCAACATCAAGCTCGATGACGAGCGACTCGCGCCGGATCCAAGCGCGATGCAGTCGGTCGACAAGGGCCTCCATCTCGGTGCGATCGTCAAGGATCTTTTGGGTGACACGAACAGCCGGCGCCTCACCCCATGGGGTGGGCGGGGGGTCGCCGGGCCGCACCACGACCGAACGCCCCAACGCTTCAGAAAAAGGTAGTTTCACGGCGCGCAGCTTACGCCGGGGCTGGGACACAGCTCAGCGGAGTGGCTCGATTTCGAACGCCGTGCCGCCTTCTGGGTGATCGAAACGCACCGCCGCGGTCTTCTCGCTCATGTGATGGACTCGCAAGAACAGTTCAACAAACGGATCGCCATACCCGGATGAACCGGCGTTTACTGCGAGCACGCCACGGGGAACGGTAAACCCGCCGTCTGAGATCACGCCGGCCAAGATCACTCCATTGAGGGTCACGAGAACCCTGTCGCCGACACTCAGTCCCGCTGCCTCAAGATGGGATTTGCGAACGGTTGTCTTGATATTGCCGAAACCGTCAGTCCAGGCGACGAGATACGGTGGCACTTCTTCAATCGTCGTCGCATCGAGAGTCTCGGTGAGTACTGAGTAGTCCCTGTCGACGATGGCCGCTACGAACGTCGGAAAGAAATCACGGGAGCGGAACTGAGATCCGTGCGCCGGGCTGGCCACATCACGGAACTCAACGATGTGGTTCTTGATGAAGCTGAACGCATACTGGGATGAGACGCTGACCACCTCGACGCCATTGTCGAGCTTGGCGTACTGGAGTCCACGTCCCCGGTTCTCGGCAGATATCTCGTCTTGGTCACGACGTGGGGCGGCGTTACCGAAGACGACCATGCGGTTCGGCGTTGGGCCCAAGGCGAGTTGGGCGGTGACAAAGCCCACGGCAATGGTGTCAAGCGATGGCGTCGACGTCTGGTGAATCGCAACCGACGCCGGATCAGCGAGCGAGGTATGGAACCGAGTCATGATCTCTGCGAACTCGAGCCCATCGGGGGCGTAGTCGCAGATCATGTGGAGAAGAGTTGAATTATTCACCTGAGCAATGGTAATCGCTGCCGACACGGCCCCAGGATTGGTGGTCAACACCTCGCAACGCCTCCTACCCCGATGTGAGAGCTATTCAACGTGAGCTGACGAACCACCGTTCGTCAAGAAACGCATTCGGTATCGATCAGCCGGCTGCCACGTTGCGTGGTCACGGCACCGCGCGGGAGGTGCCGTTTCCGAGCACACTCTGAAGCGCTCGTTCTTGTTACATATTTGGCTATCTGTGCGAACCGCCGCCGAAGGTTTGACCAGGCTCGCGGTAGGCGCCATCCTGAGCCCATGAGTCTCCGTATCGCAGAGATGCGCATTAGTGCTGTCGGACTTACCCTCCTTCTTGCCTTGGCTGTGATCGTGGGCGGGTGCAGTAGGGGGGACCAGGTAGTGACCATCGAGGGTGCCCAGTCGTGCCTTGAGCTCGCCGAGGTCTTCGATGTCGAATGGACGCAGGCATCAGTGTCAGAACGTGCTGATCTGGTCGCGGCTGCCCAGCTACGCGCCCAGCAACTGGGTAGCAGGTCAGCCCAGGACCC
>JASJHC010000438.1:0-3412 GCA_033791245.1 Acidimicrobiia bacterium
CAACGAAAGTCGCGTCGGCCGCTGGGCTTGCTGTGGCAGGCGCAAAGGTGGTGGTCACAAGGACTAGGCAGACAAGCATTCTGCTTCTGGCATGCAGCCCGGCCTGACGCAAAGACATACCGTCCCCTTCGATGGTCTCGCCAAATATTAGTAGGACACACAGAGTGGTCGGATTGAATCACCCGGTATCGAGAGGTAGCCGCCACCGTCGCTAGCGGCGGCGCATCGCTTCTAGTAGTGGGAGCGATTGCCCGCTGAGATAGCGGATGAGAGCTCCGCCGCCGGTGCTCACGTAAGACACATCCGCAAGATCTATGAACGCAGCGGCACTGGCCACGGTGTCGCCGCCACCGATCACGGTGGTTGCCGACGTATTGGCAACGGCGTTCCACAGACGCCGGGTTCCGGCGGCACCCTCCGGGTTCTCGTAGATACCAGCTGGCCCATTCACAAAGACAGTCTGCGCTTCTGCGATTACCTGCTCGTAGCGGGTGATGGTTTTCTCACCGATGTCGATGATCAGTTCATCAACCGGCAGTTCGTCGACATTCAGCTCGAAACGTCCGTCCTTGGCAATTGCCACGTCCGACGGCATCAGGATCTGATCGGGGAACTTCGCCAGATACTCCTCCGCAAGCGGGATGAAGCTATCCAGCCCTCGATCTTGGATGAACGACTCCGACCCGGCACCAAGCCGGGCTCCTGAGGCGAGCAGCATCACCTCCCCGGTGACCCCGCTGGTGAGGACCGAGTCGGCGGTGCCCTCGCTCAAGACTTGGTTGAGCATCCCGAATGCATCGCTGATCTTGAGACCACCGAGTACGAACACACAGGGGCGCTGCGGATTGCCTGATACTGACTCGAGCATCTCGACTTCGCGGATGAGGAGCCGGCCCCCGGCTGACGGCAGAAGCTCCTGGAAAGCGAGCAGTGAAGGAGCGCGGCGATGGGCCGCAGCAAATGCATCATTCACATACAGATCAAAGAGGGGGGCGAGGTGGCGGACCAGATAGGTCTTTCCCATTTCCGCCGGAGTCAGCTTGACCGACTTTTCGAATGTCGTCATCTCTTCGCTGTAGATCCTGATGTTGTCCAACAGCAAGATCTCACCGTCTCCGAGTTCTGTGATGCGAGCTCTTGCCGCTGGTCCGGCGACATCATCGATGAACCCAACAGGGCGGCCCAGCTTCTCGGTGAGTTTGTCGGCATGCTCGCGCAGCGAAACAAAGTTGTGATAGTCGAGGGCATCACCTTGGTGGGCGATGATGACGAGTCTGGCGCCGGCGTCGGCAAGGTCCGTAATAGTGGGCAGGCTCTTGTTGAGCCGGTTCTCGTTGGCGATTTGCCTGGTATCGGGATCGAGCGGTGAATTGATGTCGACTCGGAGCAGTACGTATTTTCCGGAGACGTCGAACTCGTCAATTGATGCAATATCTAGGGACATGGGGAGAGCCTCGTTGTTTGCTACGGCCAGGCTAGTGGCCCGTCGCACAGCTGATTGCCCGGTCTCTCCGGCCCTCGACCCCCCTGGCTTCGCCTTTCTCCTCGACACAGTCCGTCCACTGTGCCTCCGTCGTCAGGCTGTGCCAGATGGCGCCGAGGAGATACCCGAATACCCAGTTGAGCGACAGACCACTAGCTCTCGCCACATCGGTCGAATTGTCAGCGCAGTCCTGCGAAGAGGTCATCCTCGGTAGCGGTACAGGCGACCGAGGAGGCGATGCGGGCGAATGCTTCTCTCCCCAAGACCTCGGCTTGCACAGACTCGGGGACGTTGAGCAAGAACCAGTCTTCGGGGATCTGGGTGCGGTGGGCCTTCCACGCTGCCTCTTTTTGCTTCCACCAGTCGCTGACGTCGATCCAGGCGGTCACCTGATCGTCGGGGAAACCGGCAGCCGCCATGCGTTCATGGGTCGACTTGTCGATGGTGCCCTGCTCGAGGCGAGCATCGGCAAAGGCCCGGACTCGAGAGCGCGGCCATGCGGTCCAGTACAGCTTGGCCGGGGCCCACTCGATCTCGCCATCCTCAAGCGGATAGCGACCCAGGTCGCGGGCGGCATAGAAGGAGGCAAGCCCGACTCGATGCACCTGGATGTGGTCAGGGTGTCCATAGCCACCGAACGGGTCATAGATCGTCATGACGTCGGGTTGGTAGTGGCGAATCAGTTTGACCATTCTGCCAACTGCTTCGTCGAAGTCGGCTGCCCAGAAACAACCGGGATGGCTGTTGGCCGGTTCTCCCATCATCCCTGAGTCGCGATAGCCGAGGAACTCGTGGGTCTCAACCCCCAGGATCTCGAGGGCGGCGGCGATTTCCTCCGCTCTGACTTCGGGGAGACGTTGTTTGATCTCTTCAACGTTCTCGTAGTTGTGAACTTCGCCTTCCGCTCCATCCGTGGCAGTAACAACGACCACCTGTTCTCCGGCCGCGGCGTATTTGGCGAGAGTGCCGCCGGTTGAGGTCACTTCGTCATCTGGATGTGCGTGAAAGGCAAGTAGTCCTGGCATATAGCGATGAGGTTAACTGCTGTCACGGGCCACGTCAGCCGTCGCGCCCTCTAGCCGCGGGCAAGCGAAGGCGCGGGGAAGCGGCCAACGGTGCCCGCCCAGGCGTATCTTCCCAGCAGTACAAACTGGTTGCCGAAGATCACCAGACCGCTCACTACAGCAACGGCGATTGACATGGGCAGCGGCACCCAGCCTCCGTAGTAGCCGGTGACGCCTGTTGCGACCAGCCAGGTGGTAGTGAGGACGAAGGCGACCGAGTAGACGAGGCCGGAGAACACCAGCAATGGCGAGGACCGCTCCAAGTCGTTGGCGATCAGACCGGGAACGAACAGGGGGGTGAGTGCAACCGTCGCCATCGATTCGTAGGCGGTGACGCTCATGTGGAACACCGATATCGATATCCACACCCCAGCCCAGGAGATCACGCTTGCGCTGACCATCATCAGGGCGAACTTGCGGCGACCAAATACGATCATCGTCTTCATGAAGACCCGAGTCACCAGGATCCAGGCGGCAAAGCCAATCGCGCCGAGAAAGATCAGGTTGAGCGGGCTTGTGGTCAGCATGGCCAGATAGGCGGCACCGACATAGCCAGCAGAGCGGAATCCGTAGTTGTACTGCAGGGCCCATGACGCAGCCGCGGACAGCAGGACGGTCATCGGAATCCACTCGGGGGGAAACGCCAGGACTCCAAAGCCACCGAGGTGGGCTCCCGCCTGCGCATCCGGGAAGAACATGATTGCCAACGTCATGGGCACGGCAACCAGCGCCGAAGCCATACCGACGGCTTTCATGGTTGGTTTGATGCCCTGGCGGCCAAAGTCATGGGCGATAAGAGCAGGGACCAGGTAGCCGACACCGACCAGCAATGGGATATTTGACTCCCACAGATAGGACGTCGAAG
>JASJHC010000439.1:0-6789 GCA_033791245.1 Acidimicrobiia bacterium
GGTCGACGACGTGGTCGCCGCCTTCGCAGGACTGTTTGAGATCGGGTTCCCGATCGAGCGAATAGATCTGGTTGATGAGTACGACGGTGATGACAAGGCGGCGATGCGCGCCAACGTCACCTCAGGGTTCAACTGCAGGTATGTGGACGGGACCGAACGGTGGTCGAACCATGCATTTGGTCTCGCTGTCGACATCAACCCGTTGCTGAACCCGTGGGCCCGCGAAGGTAACTTCCTTCCGCTCGAAGGTACGCAGTACGGCAACCGTGATGTTGCTGTGCCGGGGATGATCAACCTCGGTGACGCCGCGATCACCGTGTTCACCGACCTTGGCTGGAGCTGGGGCGGGGCGTGGCAAACAGCCGACTACATGCACTTTTCTCAACCCGGCAACTAGTTCTGCATTGCAGAACAAATGGGCAGCCTTCTTGTCCTCCATAAGAAACCTCGTGACAAACGAACGTTCGTTTGCCTAGTATTCCGGCCTGTCACAGAGGGAGAGCTATGACCGATGAGAGCCGGTTCGACGCGATCATCGCGGCTGACGACAAGGTGGAACCGGGCGATTGGATGCCCGATGGGTACCGCAAGACACTGATCCGCCAGATCGCCCAGCATGCCCATTCCGAAGTCATCGGCATGCAGCCCGAAGGCAACTGGATAACCAGGGCGCCCAGCTTGAAGCGCAAGGCAATCCTGATCGCCAAGGTCCAAGATGAAGCCGGTCACGGGTTGTACCTGTACTCAGCAGCCGAAACTCTCGGCGTCTCCCGTCACGAATTGGTCGATCTGCTCCACCAGGGCAAACAGAAGTACTCATCGATCTTCAACTACCCCACTCTCAGCTGGGCAGACATGGGCACCATCGGGTGGCTTGTCGACGGAGCCGCCATCACCAATCAGGTCATGCTCACTCGGACCTCCTATGGCCCGTACGCAAGGGCCATGCACCGCATCTGCCGTGAGGAGAGCTTTCATCAACGTCAGGGTTACGAGTTGATCCTTACCCTGATGCGAGGCTCTGACGAGCAAAGACAAATGGCCCAAGACTCGATGAACCGCTTCTGGTGGCCCGCCCTGATGATGTTTGGACCACCTGACGCCGACTCGCCACACACGCAGCAATCGATGGCGTGGAAGATCAAGCGGATCAGCAACGACGACCTCCGCCAGAAGTTTGTCGATGCCACCGTCCCCCAAGCGGAGTTCGCCGGTATCACCATCCCCGACCCCGACCTGCGCTGGAACGAGGAGCGGGGACACTACGACTTTGGCGCCATCGACTGGGATGAGTTCTGGGATGTCGTCACTGGGAATGGCCCCTGCAATCGGGAGCGAATGGACCACAAGAACAAAGCCTGGGACGAAGGTGCTTGGGTTCGCGAGGCCGCCGTTGCATATGCGGCCAAGCAGAACGCTAGGAAGACGGCATGAGTTACGAAGTTCCCCATATGGCAGGTGACGACGAGATCCAGTTTGGTTCCTTGCCCGAAGGCGGATGGCCCCGCTGGGAAGCGTTCGTTCGCCAGAACGGTGGCCTTTCCCATGTTCATTCAGAGTCAGTGCATGCACCCGACGCCGAGACTGCGCTACTCAATGCACGCGATACATACCTGCGCCGCGTCGAGGGGGTAAGCCTTTGGGTGACGCCAACTGACCAGGTGACTCGATGGGAGTCCGACGCACCGAAAGAAATGCCGCGGGATATCGCACCTGGTCCTTCCGGTTTATGGGAGGTCTTTGTCAGACATCGTCGTGGCCTTACCCATGTTCATGCCGGCTCGATGGCAGCCACCGGACCCTACGACGCTATTGCCAAAGCACGGCGTGTCTACGTCACACGGGAAGATGGAGTCAGCGTCTGGGTGGTACCGGCCAGCTCGGTGGTTGCGACCGATCCCGACCAGGCCGAAGCACTGTTCGAACCGTTCGCCGATAAGGACTACCGCTACCCGACGTACTACAAGATCCCCAAAGAAGTGGGGTACATGTGAGCAATTCCCAGCACCGCTATCTGCTTCGTCATGCAGACGACAACCTCATATTGTCGCAGCGTCTCTCGGAGTACATCTCATATGCCCCGGAGCTCGAGGAAGATCTCGCGGTCGCCAATATCGCCCTCGATCATCTCGGCGTTGCAATGCACCTCTTTGAGCATGCGGCATCGCTGAACGGGGGCACCAAGACCAGTGACGACTTGGCCTTCCTCCGCAACGAGCGTGAGTATGTCAACTTGCTCTTGGTGGAGCAACCCAACGAGGACTTCGCCCACATTGTCACTCGGCAGTTCTTTTTCGATGCCTATCAGGTGGTCTTGTGGCGGGCACTTGCCGGGTCGGTGGACCAGACTCTGGCCGGGATCGCCGCCAAGGCTGCAAAAGAAGCCGACTACCACCTGCGTCACTCAATCAGCTGGATCATCAGGCTTGGTGATGGGACGGCCGAAAGCCATTCCCGCACCCAGGCCGCTATCGACGCTCTATGGCGATACGTTGGCGAGATGTTCGAATCCGACGATCTCGACGAAGACATGGCCACAGCCGATATCGGCATCGATCCCAGCCAACTCCGTGATGCCTGGGATCAACAGGTCAATGACGCGCTGCAGCGGGCCACACTTCGCCCGAGCGAGGACGACTACCAACGCAGCGGCGGTCGGGACGGCTTCCACACCGAACACCTCGGCCATCTCCTTGGAGAGATGCAGTGGATGCAACGCACCTACCCCGGACAGCAATGGTGACCACCATGACTAGCGATCTTCGCCAACTTCTCGCAGCGGTCGTCGACCCGGAGATTCCGGTGCTGACTATTGCCGATCTGGGGATCCTGCGGGATGTCCACGAATCAGCTAACGGTGAGGTGGTCGTCACCATCACGCCCACCTATTCGGGTTGTCCCGCCATGGATCATCTTCGCTCCGAGATCGAGAGGGTGCTCCATGAAAACGGTAAGGCTCAGGTGCGGGTGGTCACGACGTTCCAACCCGCGTGGACAACCGACTGGATGACAGATGCAGCCAAGGACAAGCTGGCCGCGTACGGGATAGCAGCTCCCCGCAATGACATCGCAGCACCAATCCTGTGCCCGCGTTGCTCGGCCGACACCAGCCGGCTTGTCTCCGAGTTCGGGGCGACTTCGTGCAAAGCACTACGGGTCTGCACTAGCTGCGGAGAGCCTTTCGACCATTTCAAAGAGATCTGAGGACCAAGATGACTACCGATACCCAAGCTGTTGAGTATCACCGTCTGACGATCAGCAACGTCGAAGCCCTCACCGACGATGCCGTGGCAATCACGTTCGACGTGCCCGACTCGCTCGCCGGGTTGTACCGCTACGTCCCCGGCCAGCACATTGCCGTCCGTGCGGATATCGACGGTCAAGACGTGCGCCGCACCTATTCGATCTGTGCGGATGCGACCACCGACCAACTCCGCATCGGAGTCAAGCGCCTTGAGGGCGGGACCTTCTCGACCTATGCGACAACGCGGCTCAAGGTTGGAGAGCAACTCGACGTCACACCGCCCCATGGTGAATTCACAATTGCCCCGGATCCCACCGCCACCAACCACTACGGTGCCGTCGCGGCCGGCAGCGGCATCACTCCGGTTATCTCGATGATCGCGACGGTGCTGGCCGCCGAACCGAGCAGTCGCTTCACTCTGGTGTTTGGGAACCGTTCCTCAGCCTCGATCATGTTTCTTGAAGAACTCGAAGGACTCAAAGACCGCTACCCGGCCCGTCTTCATTTGGTCCACGTGCTGTCTCGCGAAGTTCAAATCATCCCCGCGCTGTCAGGTCGTCTCGATCAGGATCGGCTAGATGTCCTGTTCGATACGGTGGTCGATGTCGGCTCGGTCGATAGTTGGTATCTGTGCGGCCCCTACGAGATGGTTGAGTCAGCACGAGCTGCCCTGGCCGCTTGTGGTGTCGCTGCCGACGCCATCAATGACGAGCTGTTCTTCGCAGAACCAACCCCTGCTCCCCCACCGGCCCCGCTGGTGGACAAAGCCGGCATGGCCAAAGTCACGTTCAGCCTCGATGGACGCACCACCACGGTGCTTGTCGACCCCGACGGACCAGCGATCCTGGCCTACGCGCTTGAGGAGCGTCGTGACACCCCATTCAGCTGCCGGGGTGGCATGTGCACGACCTGCAAGGCCGAGATTGTCGAGGGGGAAGCCAAGATGGACCTCAACTTTGCCCTCGCCGATGAAGACCTCGCACGTGGCTACATCCTCACCTGTCAGGCCCATCCGGTGTCAAACAAGCTGACAATCACCTACGACGTCTGAGCGGTCACGATCGCGGCCAGCAACAGGGTTCTTGCGTATCTCGCACCGGTATCTCGGCGGCATGTACGCAAGTTCATTCTTGCTGGCCGGGTCCGGGCAGCCGGTACAGGATTCCTCGCTTGTCCCTGCCGATGGTTGCCACCGCTCCCGACACCCGCAGGCAGTACGCGACTTCGCGTCCGAGGTGGCGGGATCGCCCTAGCCCGTCAGCTAGGTCGGCGGTCGTGAAAGGATCCGGCAGACCGTCTGGCAGCAGACCCAGCAACGCCTGCGGTGAGTCGAAGGCAACGGTCTCCACAACATCGACCAGCCGTCGTTCTTCGATTACGAAGCCACCTCGCCGCCAACCCTTCTTGGCATCGGGCCGCCTGATCTCTTCCTCTTCAACAAGCGCAACCTCCAGCTCAAAGTTGGGATGGCTCAACAGCGATGGAAACGAAACCAACTCCCCACACACATCAGCAGCAATACCCCTTTTTGGGGATCGCTTTCTACTGACCTCATGCCCGGCATCGTCGAGCTTCACGATCCACTTCATCGCAGCCACCGGATGCACCAGCCGGATGGTGTGGGCATCCAACAGCCGATCGAACTTTCGTCGCATTGCAGAGAAGCCCCGTGTTTGGATCTCGATTAGAAGGTCACCACGAACCAGATCCACCACAAAACCGTCAAGCGGGGCCTCCACCTGATCGCCTTCTTGGCGATACCACTCCTTGAGAGCAGCGTGGAGGGGTTTCTCGTTGAGAGATCCGATGCCGGTCACCGCACCGTCCCCAGCGCTGCCGTCGACTCTGTGCTCTCGGACCGTGTTCTCATGGTGCACATCATCGCGCACCACCGTCTGGACCAGGTTCTTTGGCGGGTCGCCGACGGTCGCTATCTGATCCGTGGTCGCTCCGACCTGGATGAGCCAGTGGAGACCTGGTTCGGGTTCACTGGGCAAGAGAAGACGGCTCCTTGCCGGGGATCGCCTCGTGGCCTACTCGGTGGGCTTCAACGGCGCCGCATACGACATCGAGCATGCTCTGTACTTGGCGCCGCTACCTCCCCGCTGACCTAAGTGGCGCCTAAACGGCGGGAGGCGGTGGGTACTCCACCGCCCATTCTTGTGACGCGGTGACCAGATACTCGCTGACCTCGCGACAGCGATCGAGGATGTCGCACAATTGCTCCTGGCCCATCATCACGTCGACCAACGACAGCTGGACCCTTCCCACCAGAGAGAGTCTCCTGTCGGCACCTGTCGACAACGCCCCTGTCGACTCCACACCAGACACTTCGATAGGGAGACCGGGCCCACCGATGCCGGCCAGTTCCGCCGCCAGCACAACGAGGTCGGGTGGCCTGCTCATCTTGGGGAGAGCCCAATTGAAGTAGATGGGCAGTTCAAAATTGTCGGCCGCCTCGGTTATCTCTTCCTCGTGCTCCTTGACCCAGTCCTCGAGGCGCAACAGGACACGTGGTTCAACGTCAAACGCAAGGTTTAGATCCAGTGGGCCGTCACAGGCCGACTCCGGATGCAGGTCAACCTCGAATGACTGTCGCAGTGAGAACGTCTCGATGAAGTGACGCTCATCGTGGACATGGAATCCATGTTCGATGGCGTGGTCTTTTACATACGTGATGAATCCGGCGATATCGATAGCCATGACATGATGGTAACGGTCAACTGACAAGACGGTCGGCACCGCAGTAGACGTTGAAACCATGTTCGCGCAGGAATCCGATGACGGTCATTCCCAATTCTGCGCCGAGGTCGGCGGCTAGCGAAGACGCTGCAGACACACCACAAATGACTGGGATGCCGACCACAGCGGCCTTCTGCACGATCTCGAAACTGATTCGACCCGAAACCATCATCACCACGTCACTGAGCGGCCACCGGTCACGGGCCAACTCCCCGATGAGCTTGTCAACGGCATTGTGACGACCAACGTCCTCGGCAACACCCAACAACTCACCATCTGGAGTGAACCCAGCAGCAGCATGGATGGCTCCGGTGAGATCGAATTCAGCCTGCACCTCCCGCATAAGCCCGGGGAGACGCATGACCGTTGCGGAACTCAGCTCTGGGCCCGCCGCGGCCACCCTTGCCGCGATCCGGACCGCATCGATAGAAGCCTTCCCACACACGCCACACGACGAGGTGGTGTAGGTATTCCTGCGGAACTGCTCAGGATCGACCGTCACCCCATCAGCCAAGATGATCTCCCAACGATCGTCCTCCACTTCGGGCTCGACCGCTTCGATGGTGACGAATTCGTCGGGGCGAAGCACGATCGCCTCGCTAAGCACGAACCCACGAGCCAGTGCCTCATCATCCCCTGGCGACCGCATCAGCACTGCGATAGGAACACCGGCGAGGCGAAACTCCACCGGACCTTCGACAACGACGACGTCGTCGTAGCCAGCCGGACCGGTCGGGCTGTACTTGACGATGCGGCGGTCGAGGGATCTGCTCATGACGACGAGCCTACGAGAAACGGGCGGT
>JASJHC010000440.1:0-5555 GCA_033791245.1 Acidimicrobiia bacterium
ACATCCTCGAGATCGATGGGAGACCGGTCGGCGACATCCCAGATGTGCTTGCCGTAGGCCTGAATGAAATACGGGTAGCCGCCGGAGGCATCCAAGACGGCTTCGATTGCGGCATCGGTGAATTCGACGCCAAGCCGCTGCGCCGGGATCACCAAGGCTTCGGTCGCGGCGGGGATAGACAGACTGTCAACTCGCCGATAGCGAAAGAGACGTTCCGCATAGGTCTTGGATTCGGATAGCTCCTGGGGAAGGTGCGGCAATCCGGCACCGGCGACGAGCACCGGGAGCTGTTGCTGGCTTATCTCATGGAACGCCCCAACAATCGATGCGAGGTCTTCCTGCCGCAGGTCCTGCAGCTCATCGATGAAGATCGCCACCCCCGTGTGCACTGAGGCGGCGGCCTTGCCAACTTCGGTGAGCAGCTCGGTGAGGTCGACTTCGTCATCGCCACTGTCGGCGCGGCCCGGCTCCGGTTCGGCCTCCAACTTGAGCGAGAATTCACCGGACGGCGATGCGGTAATCACAAAGGACTTGAGCACACCGAGCAGTTGATCAAAACGATGCTCGAGACGATGGCGACGGTTCAACGAGCGCAGCAACAGGTGCACTGCCCTACCCAGGGAGCCTCGCAAGGACATCCCGTCGCGGCCCTCGAGCTTTGCGGTTGACCATTCGTATTGTTCGGCGAGCGACTGGAACTCCCGGAGCAATACGGTTTTGCCAACGCCACGGAGTCCAGAAATCATCAACGATCGTTCCGGTAGACCACGTCCGACCCGCTCCAGGACGACCCGGAATGCGTCGAGATCGCCGTCTCGTCCCGCCAGCTGTGGTGGCTTGACGCCTGCGCCGGGGGCATACGGATTGCGTAGCGGATCCATCTCTCGGTTCCTATCTAGATCTCTAAGACAGACCTGATAGTACCACATAATTGTTCAGATATGCCGAGAAAGTCCGCTAGAAGATGAGGGCAGCGATGAGAGCCAACAGAGGCAATCCACCCTGCACTACGGCCCCCCGCCACAGCCTTCGGTTGCTGGCGACCAGGACCACCGCGGCGCCAATCATGAAGAGAGCACAAAAGACGAGCAACACATCCTTGTTGTTGTCGTACAACCAGGCAGAACCTGCAACACCAAACAAGGTGCCCAACGCAAGGAAGAGGTTGTAGAAACCCTGGTTCAACAACGCAAAGGACATCGTTTCGGCCTCCGCAGCGGTGCGCACCCCAAAGATCCCGTACACGTCGGGTCGCTTCCACAGCAAGCTCTCCATGACAAAGAACCCAATGTGAACAAGACCGGCAATGGTCATGAGTACAAGACTGATGGTTGGCATGAGGCGACACTACAGCAGCAAGGGGCTGAGACGCTGGTAACGTCCCTTCGGGGCCTGTAGCTCAATCGGCAGAGCAGCGGACTTTTAATCCGAAGGTCGTGGGTTCGATTCCCACCGGGCCCACCACGCAAAACCTCAGGTCAGAGCACCTTTTTTGACCTCTCATGGGGCAACTCCAGAACCTCTGGTCCGCGTGTGGTCCGCGAGAGTGGATTTATGAGCTGCGTCCAGCCGGTCTGCAAGGTTCTTGAGATCCTCCGGAAATAGATGTCCATGGCACCTGGCCTCGATATCGCCATTGGCCGATGACCACAGACAGTGACATCCCGAGAATTGGGATCAGGTCCAGATTGCCGGTTCCAGATCACAGGTGGGCGCTCGACATCGCTTCTGGTGGTGGGTGATCTGGGCGGCCGGTGGGTGGGGCGGGATCGTCGATGGGACACACCCCAGAAGACGGAAGCGACCACGAGCACCGCATCATCGACCCCAGGGAGCCGGCCGGGATGGCAGGGACTCGGTCGCCCGGGCGGACGGTCTATCTTGAATCCGCCGGTGTGGATGACGATTGCATTGTTGGAGAGTAATGGTGCGAACATGGCACTGGCATGATCCAACGTATACGTTCAAGGACGATTACTGTCGCCGCGGTGCTCGCGGCGATCCTGTTGCTGACGTCCGCTGCCGCTGCGCAGGAGGACGAAGACCCTTCGGTCAGGGGCATCCTGTTTTTCTCACCGACGTGCGGTCACTGCGAGTACGTCATCACCAGCGTTCTCCCGCCGCTCTTCACGGAGAACGGCGGACCAGGGGAGGTCTACTACGACGAGACGTTGGAAGACAGCGGCGTTCCCTTCTTCCTCCTCGACAACGGCACTCTGCAGTTCTTGCTCGTCGACGTCAGCGTGGAGGCTGGAAGCCTCCTGTTTCTCGAGGCCAGCGATCGTTACGACATCGTAAGCACCGGGGTTCCCCGGATGATCATCGACGATAAGGCCTACCTCGGGTCGGTTGATATCCCCGATGCCCTCCCTGGGCTCATCAGCGACGGGCTCGGCGGTGACGGTATCGACTGGCCGTCCCTAGCCGGTGTGGAGGAGGCAGTCGCCTCGATCGTCGTTCCTGGGGCTACCACGACGCCCGGCGACGACACGACAACGATGACCGGCGGGGAGTCCGGGACCACTGCGGGCGGAGGGGTACTTCCGCCCCGTAACGGCGATTCGGTGGCCGACCGTTTCGGCAGAGATCCGGTAGGAAACACCTTTTCGCTGGTTGTGCTCATCGGGATGCTGGCCAGCCTCGTCGGAGTCGCCGTGATGTGGCGCCGGCCCAAGAGCAGACGCCGTCCGGGTCTCGTGGTTCCGATCATTGCGATGGTTGGGACTGCGGTCGCCGCATATCTCGGCTACGTTGAAACCGGCGGCGTCGAGGCCGTCTGCGGTCCGGTGGGAGACTGCAATACCGTGCAGCAAAGCGAGTACGCCAAGTTGTTTGGCTTGATCCCCATCGGTGTGCTCGGGCTGATCGGGTACATCGTTGTGATAGGCGCATGGTTGGTGGCCCGCACCGATCAGAATCGGTTTTCGGACGTGGCCCGGATCGCGCTTTTCGCCGGGACAGTTGGCGGCGTCGCTCTCTCCACCTACCTGACATTTCTCGAACCGTTCGTCATCGGTGCTACTTGCGTCTGGTGTCTCACCTCGGCCGTCATCATCACCGTATTGATGTGGCTGACCGTTGGCCCGGCAACCGATTCTTGGTCCAAGCTGACCCGGTCATAGACCGCGACGGAGATCCCGGCCGGCGCTCCCAGGTATCTGGAAGTGCCTTCATGGATCCGGTTTGGATCGATACGTCCGCGCAGGTCGGCCCACAGGTAATCGCCGACAGGCAATTCTGAAACTATCTCATTCCGATAGGGTCAAAGAGAGGAGTCGAAAACAAAAGGAAGGAGGACCGGATGTCCGATGCATGGGATAACTTGGTCCAGGGATTGAAGGACGCTTTTGCGTCTGTGGGTACAACGTTAGGTGAGTGGATTCCGCGCATTCTTGTGGCGGTCCTGCTGTTGATCGTCGGTCGATGGATTCTGCGCACGCTGCGCACTGCAATCGAGCGGCTGCTAGACACACCAGCCGTCAAGTCGGTATTCGACAAGGCAGGCATTACTTCGGCCTTGGCTCCGTCAGAGCGCAAGGCGTCGACCTTGGTCGCCAGTCTTGGCTATGCGTTCTTGATGTTGCTGTTGTGGCTCATCATCTTCCGCGTTCTACAGATTCAACCAATCGAGAATCTGCTGGAGAGACTGATCGCGGTGCTGCCAATGATTCTCGTGGCAGTCGCACTGGTGATCATCGCAGCGGCAGTAGGGAGCTTTGTTGCTGAACTGGTGCAGCCATACGCCGAGCAGAAGAACGTCAGTTGGCTGCCGTCGGTGGTCCGAATTGTGATCCTCGTCGCGGGTGCCCTGGCGGCCCTCGACTTGCTTGAGATCACATTTGCCGAAGATATCGTCAAAATCGCCACCGCCGCCGTTGGCATCGCCTTTGCGGTTGCGTTCGGTATCGGTGGGATCGACACAGCGAAGCGCTGGTGGGGTCGATACCTCGCCCCTCGCGACGCCTAGAACGACCAAATAGACGTATCTACCGGCACTGGCAGGCACCATATCGGTGTCTGCCAGTGCTATTTGATGAGCTTCGATCGGCGACAGCACCTAGGTATCGCATCAAAGGTGCGTCATGCTCCGGCCGTCGATCACCAGGGTCTGGCTCAGTTCGACGGCTCATCGTCGGAGTCGGCCTCCGCGGCGATGTCGGACTCGACATCTTCAGACACCTCGGTGGTGGTCTCGTCGGCATCTTCGTCAAGAAGACCACGGGTCTTCATGGTGGCAACGACCTTGTCAGCTACCGCGGCACGCTTCTCCCCAGCCACCTTGTCGGGCAACCCGCTCTCGACCTTGTGGCGCACCTCCGATTCGCTGAGCCCTGTCCATTGCTCCTTCTTAGCGCCAATCACTTTGGCTACGAGAGCCGCACCCCCGGCGAGAAGGGCCATTCGAATCAGATTGTGCTTTGAGAATCTCTTCATTGCTGCTCCACTTCGCTATCGGTCCACTCCATTGTATCCGACCACCGTCGCTCCGTACTGCTTGTGAATTGCTGCGCTGAACACCAACAGGACCGCCAGTGGGCGAATGCAAGGTCGTCCCAAGCCAACTGAGCTCACCCCGACGCCGTACGAGACACAACATCACCTCTGCCCGCTGACCGTAGACCGAGCCAGGCAACGCCGACAGAGACACGATAGGCATGAGCATGAGGCCCAATACGCAGTCGACAGTGCAGCATGCCGGCCGTGACATCAGCGAGGTCCTTGCAATGTCGGTCACCCAGGCCGAGGACTTATTCGGCTTCGGCCAGGCGCACACACCTTCGGAAGGTCGCGGGTTCGATTCCCACCGGGCCCAATCGACTCGCAACGGGTGTTTGAGCGTCCCGAGACGACGGACGTTCCCGACGAGGTGACTCTGAGCCAATCCGATTCGCCCTAACTGGTGCCGCCCTACAACCAAAACGGTTGAGTGGACGCTGGATACGCCGAGAAACCAATCATGGGAAAGATACGCGTTCCGCTCGTTCTCGCGACTCTGGGTATTCTGCTGTGCTGGCCCGCTGCTGCGGTGCGGGCAGATTGTGCAAGTCTTCCATCTTTGGAGGTCGCTCTCGAAGATGCGTCCGGGGCGTTCATTGGTGACGTTACCGAGGCCCGATTCGACTCCGATCAGGCTACGATTCGCGTCTTATGGATCTGGAAGGGTCGTGATCTCCCGGCAGAGATCGTTGTGCAAACTCCGAGTGGAGTGACCTCTTCTGGCGACTCGGCTTATCGGTTTCGGGCAGGTGCAACCTACATCGTGATGATGCAGGACACGGTTGCGCCTCTCACGATTGACGAGTGTTCGGGGACCCGGATGTACCGTGCAGATGGTGAGGCTATTCCGCCTGATTTGCAGGTTGCTGCTGGTGCCTCAATAGGGCACCGCCCCGGAGGCAGCGGCGCCGCCGCTTCGAGCGACGCAACGGACACCTCGGTCCTGCCGCTGGTTGGTCTTGTGGCAGGTCTGGCTGGATTGGTCACGATCGGCGCCTATCTGGTCCTACCGCAACCTGTCGCGGTCGAGGGCGGTCGCCGCCGGGTCCGCAACATGG
>JASJHC010000441.1:0-5543 GCA_033791245.1 Acidimicrobiia bacterium
CTGGCCTTGATATTGGATCTCGCTTCCTGACTCGGGTGGCTGGAGGCTGTCAACAGTGACACCGCAAAGCCGTCGATTGACATGGCCCCTGGAGTCAATACGGGCGACGAGTTCTTGTCCGAGGTAACAGCCCTTGCGGAAGTCGACGGTCGCTGCGATATCGACGCCCTCTTGGGGAATCGTGCGGTCATCGAGGTCGACACCCACTACTGGCTCGCCTACCTCGATCCGGACGACGGTGGCGTCACTGCTGTCGACAAGGGGTAAGTCAGGACGCTTGCCACCGACCACAACCCGGGACAGGGCGGAGAACCGGAACGGATTGGCGAAGCGCAGACCGTCCTCGTCATCCGCCCAACCCTCCGGGCTCGGCAAAGTCCCGAGTACAAGTGGAGCCTCCGGCCCCCAGACATCCCAGAGCGTCCTCTCCTCAACACTTATCTCTACATCGACACGAATCTTGAAACGAGTCAGGTCGGTGGCAACCTCCTCGACCCGATTGGCGTCGCAGACAAGCCCGACACGGTCGTCACCACGGAGCACAAGGAGCGTGGCCCGCAGCTTGCCATTCGGCGCAAGGAGCAATGACCTTGCCTTCTCCCCCACCGCCAGGTTGGCGATATTCTGACTCAGTAGCGCATCCAAGAAGCTGACTGCATCAGACCCCGTGACCCAGACCAGGCCAGACAAACCGGAGGTCACCGCCGCCTTGGTTCGCAGTAAGTCGTAGGCAGACGACGAGTCAGACACGACGGGCCGCCGCAACCGCGGCAAGTACCGCCGCCGCCTTGTTGAGACACTCGTTGTATTCCAGCTCCGGGTCACTGTCGGCAACGATGCCGGCGCCGGCTTGCACCCAAGCCTTGCCGCCCGCTGCGACGAGCGTCCGCAACGCGATCGCCGTATCGAGGTTCCCCGAGAAATCGATATAACCGACGGCGCCGGCATATGGCCCGCGAGCAGTCGGCTCGAGCTCATCGATGATTTCCATTGCCCTCACCTTGGGAGCGCCGGAAACCGTACCGTGGGGAAACGTCGCACGCAGAACATCCACGGGTCCAACATCGGGTCTCAACCGGCCGGACACGCCAGAGACAATGTGCATGACATGGGAGTAGCGCTCGATGACCATCAGGTCATCAACTTCGACAGAGCCGAATTCGCACACCCGACCCAGATCATTGCGAGCGAGATCGATCAACATCACGTGCTCTGCCCGTTCCTTTGGATCGGCAAGAAGCTCTTCCTCGAGCCTTTGATCCTCGGCCTCGGTGGCGCCACGAGGCCTGGTCCCGGCGATCGGGCGGCTGGTGGCGACTCCGTCGCGAGCTCGCACCATTAGCTCAGGCGATGAGCCGACGATGGCAAGATCGTTGTGGCGCACAAAGAACATGAACGGCGATGGATTCACCAACCGAAGCGATCGGTATACCAGGAACGGGTCATCTTCGAGATCGACCTCCAGGCGGATCGAAGGAACGATTTGAAACGCATCGCCGATCCTTATGTGTTCCTTCGCCTTCAGTACCGCAGCCTCAAAGTCAGCCTTCTCAAGGTTTGCTCGGGCCGGTGGCTGGGAGTCAAAGGTCGGACGCGCCCGGGGAACGTAATGCGAGGGTGAGGTAAGACGGGTGGCAGCAGCATCGAGTTCGGTGACTGCATGGTCGTACGCTTCACCTGGATCACCGCCGCTAAAAACGTTCCTGATCAGATGGACGGTTTCCCGGAAGCGGTCGACGGCTGCAAGCAGACCAAAGAATTGCCAGACCATCTCGGGAAGTCCGCGGTCATCGTGGGGCCGATGCGGAAGATGCTCGATATGTCGTACGACGTCGTAGGCCAGATAGCCGACAGCCCCAGAGTGGAGTGGCGGGTGATCGTCGGGATAGCCAAGCTCGGCGGCGGACGGAACAGAAATAGCTCCAACCACGTGTTCGAGAACTTCGAGAGGGTTGCCGGCAGGGATCTGGCGTGATCCACCGGTAACCACAGTTACTCCATCACGAGCTTCGAGCGTGAACTCCGGACGACCACCAACGAACGACCAGCGTGCCCATCGCTCGCCGCCCTCGACAGATTCAAGGAGGAATCCTGGCTCATCACCGATGAGCTTCTCGAATACCGATACGGCAGTTTCCCTATCGCCGAGTATTTCCATCGAAATGGGTACGACGCTGTACGAGCTCGCCAGCTCTATGAATTTCTCGCGCGAAAGGTCGGGGGTCATGCCGGGAGACTAGGAGGGTGTTGGACAAATGCCGAGCAGGCTCGTCCGTTCGGACAGGGAAAAGGCCAGTAGATGGCTGACGAGTCGGAGCTGGCATTGTTCAACAGCTTCCCTAGACCTCTGCCAGAAACTCCAGCCCCAGGTTGACCAGGATGTCCGAGAACCACCGGTTGAGATCGGTGATCTGACCGGTGATCATCAGTATCCCGAACCCGGCAAGCATCAAGCCAGAGGCGACGCTTATCGGCGTCAGGAACCTCTTGATTCCATTAACCAACGAGTAGGTCTTGGCCAGCAGAAGAGCCGATACCAAGAACGGCACGCCAAGGCCAAGCGAGTAGAACCCAAGGACAACCATGCCTCTGCCCATTGTGTCCCCATCGGCACCGAGGGCGATCGCTGCGGTCAAGAACGGACCGATGCAGGGGGTCCAACCGAACGCAAACGCCATACCCATCACTGGTGGCGCAAAGGAACCGAACTTGCTGGGCCGCACCTCTTTGCGGCGATCCTTCATTACCGGGAGGAGGAAGCTGGGCGTCCAAATCGCAGTAGCGGCGATAAACAGCCCCATAATCACAATCACCCAACCGGCGATTGTGGTGAAGACGTTGCCCTGGAGCAGCCGTCCTAGTGTCGATGCCGCCCCTCCGAACAGGACTACGAACACCAGGGTGAAGCCGAGGACAAACAGCAGGGTGGCTCGCGCCACCTTCCACATTGAGACGTTTCCTTCAGCGAACTCTCTCGTTGAGTAGCCAGACATCAAGCTCAGATAGCCCGGAAGCAGCGGCAATACGCACGGCGAAAGGAATGATGCCGCACCCGCAAAAACCGCGGCGATAAGTGTCGTGTCTGCCAATTGCTCTCCGATTCCTCTACTCGCTGGACCTCAACGCGACACCAGGTAAGTTTGTTCCCAGGAGTTAGTTGGCGCCTCCAGGTCGTTTCGCAGGTTAACCTCGGTCCGCTGATGCGATACCTCAATGGGCCGACAACCACATGCCAGTGATCTCTGATTTCACTATTCGAGATCGACGAATTCTCACCCTCATGGTCTTCGTCGCGTTTGTGGTCGGCTACGGAGCCAGCCAACTCAGCCACACATTGCCCTTCTCCCGCAGCGCGCTCGGGCTAACCGAAGGCGGTATGAACTGGGTCTTTGCAGCTACCCGCCTTGCTTCGCTACTCGGCTTGTTGTTCATGCTCTTTGCCGACAGAAGGGGACGTCGATTGCCGTTCCTGGTGGCGTTTGGCCTGATGCCGATCGGCAACCTCCTGACCGCCATCGCTCCCAACCCGATCACGTTCACGCTGGCGCAGAGTGTGACCCGGATTGCGGTCGTCGCAGTTGCCGGTCTGGCAATAGTGATTCTCGCCGAAGAGCTATCCCCGCAGGTCCGCGCCCTCGGTATTGGTCTGTATGCACTAGCGGGTGCCTCTGGTTCAGGCATCGGCCTCGCTCTCCTCCCCATCGCAGAACGAAGCGACTACTCATACAGATTGCTTTTTGCCTTTACCGGCATCGGATTGCTAGCTCTGCCCATCCTGGTGCGATTCCTCGCCGAGAGCCGTGCCTACGTGCAGTATGAACGAAACGTCACGTTCCGCACGGCGCTCAAGGCAGGCCTCGGCCGCCATTTCTGGCCCCTGGCTGCAATCGCTTTTCTGATCGCCGTCTTCTCATCCCCGGCGACCGCCTTCGTAATGGAACGACTTGTCGATGACCTGGAATGGGAAACGGCCCCGGCCCGCTTCCTGCTCATGGTATTCAGCGGCCTCGGCACCGCTGGTGTCATCATCGGCGGGCGGATGGCGGACATAATCGGCAGGAAGCGAACCACCGTCGCGGCAATGCTCCTGGGTGCCGTCGGCGGCGTCGCCTTCTACACCCTGGACAGCGGCTGGGTCCTTGCGCCTGCGGTTTTTCTGGCGACGCTGGGTCTCGGCATGTTGACGCCAGCCATCGCCGCCCACCGATCGGAGCTCTTCCCGACGCGAGTCAGGGCAACAGCTGCCGGATGGATAACGAATGTTGCGATCGGCGGGAGCATCACCGGCTTTGTGATTGGAGCGCTGATCGTCGACGACATCGGGCTACCCAAGACGATATCGGCGCTCGCTGGGGGCCTGTTGATCGCAATGCTGCTCGTTACGCGCCTGCCGGAGACTCGCGGGATGGACCTGGTCCGTTCGAAAGCGGACCGGTCACATGCCACCACGCCAGCGTCGCAAATCGAACCAACATCATCGCTACCAGAGCCCACCACACCCCAGCCAGACCCCAATCCCGTAGCTGCACAACCGCCAGCACCGCTGCAGTAGCGATAGCTGAGGCCACCGTCGATGCGGCCAGGAACGCAAACCGCGACGCCCCAATCGCAAGACCGTCCCAGACAAACACAATCGCGTTCAGCGGTTGCATCAAGACGATGAACGGGTACACACCTCTGACCTGGGCGAGCACATCCGCATCGCTGGTGAACACACCGGGGAGCAGGCTCCACCCGGCTCCCATCAGCACTGCCAGGAGTACACCACCGACCAGCCCCCAGCGCAGCAACCGTTGTGCATAGGCTTGGGCCAGTTGTGGGTTCGTGGCCAGATGGAGTCCAAGCAAGGCTTGCCCCGCGATGGCCAGCGCATCGACAACCAGCGCAAGAAAGATCCACAGCTGGACTGCCACCTGGTGGGCCGCAACTATCTCGTCACCCTGTCTGGTCGCGACCGCTGTCGCCAGCGTGAAGGCGGCCAGCAACGACCCACTACGAATGATCAGCGCTCGGCCAGCACCGACCAAAGGGCGAAGGGCATCAAGACCGGGCCACTGCAGCCGTAGCCCGAAGCTGTCGCGTCGCCTGTAGAAGAGAGCGACAAATACCCCCGCACCCAACCATTGCGCCGCGGTTGTGGCCCAGGCAGCACCGGCAAGTCCCCAGCCAAAGCCAAAGATGAGGATCGGGTCGAAGATCAAGTTCAGCACCGCGATGGACCCCGTCACCCACATCGGTGTCTTGGTGTCCTGGTAGCCACGGAAGACCCCATGAGCCACTGTGGCGACCAGCAGCGCCGGCATTCCCAACGACCGGATGCGGAGATAGGTGGATGCATCGGCAAGGAGATCCGACTTGGCCCCCATCAACCGGAGGAGCGGATCGGCGAAAACCTCAAGGAGCCCAGTGACGGCGAGACCGATCGCCAGGCCAAGAACAAGTGCCCCCGCAGTGATCCGACCTGCTTCTTCCGTGCGGCCCTTGGCAACGGCACCGGCGATTAGCGGAGTCGTCCCGTAGGCGAGGAAGTTGAACATGAAGAA
>JASJHC010000442.1:0-6301 GCA_033791245.1 Acidimicrobiia bacterium
TCCGATCCGATCCAACGAGCGGCCGGTGAAGACTCGGCCGTGTTGCTCGATACTGTTCGGGATGTCATAGATGGAACCCTCACGGAGTGGAGATCGGATGACTGATACCTGTGTTTGCCATCAGGAGGTCGCCAGGCTTCACCAGTTTTTCCAGGACTGGTTCCAAGGTGTCCTGGATGTCGAGCAGTTCTCCAGCTGCGAGCAGGCGCTTGCCCCGGGATTTACGATTGTGACGCCCGGTGGCGACCTGGTGCGGCGTGATGAGATCCTGGAGGCGATCCGGCTACATCGTGGTGGGGAGCCCCCTGAATTCCAGATCACAACAGTGCCGCGTTCCTGCCAGCAGGTGCGTGGTCTGCACCTGTCGACCTACGAGGAACGCCAGACCGGAGCGCGTTCAACCGTTCGATTGTCGAGCGCGGTCCTCGGAACCACCGACAGCGGTTTTGTCTGGCATGCCGTCCACGAGACCTGGATTACGGTCTAACTGATCGTCAAGCAGTCACAGTTCGGTCCACACATACTGGACACCGGGGTTGTCCTTGCTGCGCTCCACCTGGAAGTCCATCGACTTGACCAGTTCAAGCATTCGATGGTTGGCGGTGAGGACCTCGCCTTCCATCATGTCGAGTCCACGCGAGCGTGCGATTTCCATCAGCCGCTTCAGCATCCGTTGCCCGATGCCATGGCCCTGGAACTCGTCCGATATAACCAGTGCAAACTCGCAGCTGTCCTGGTCAGGGTTCATCACGTAGCGGACCACGCCATGTTCGACCTCGTGACCGTCCTCCTCCGTCACCGCGATGAGAGCCATCTCCCTGTCATAGTCGATCTGGGTGAAGCGCACCAGCATCTCTGGGGTGAGTTCGTGAACCGCATGCATGAACCTGAAGTACTTGGCCTCGTCTGACAGACCGCGAACGAAATCCTGCTCGATCTCGGCGTCTTCCGGCCGAATCGGTCGGATAATGACGTCGCGACCATCGGGCAGCTGGAAGCGTGACTCCAGATCGGTTGGATACGGATGAATCGCCATATGCGCATAGGCATCGGTTGATGGTTTTGGTACCCCAACGACGATGCGAGCATCAACGGCCACCGCTCCGTTCTCATCAAGAATCAGCGGGTTGATGTCCATTTCCTGCAGCCACGGCAATTCGCATGCCATGTTGGAAACACGCAGCAACACATCGACCAGGGAGTCGGTGTTAGCGGCGGGCATGTTGCGGAACTGGTCAAGCATCTTGGCAATCTTGGTGCGTTTGATCAGGTTCTTAGCGAGGCGAACGTTCAGCGGGGGCAAGGCCACCGCAGCATCCTTCATCACCTCTACCCAGGTGCCACCGGCGCCGAAGCTGATTACCGGCCCAAATACCGGGTCGTTGATGACCCCAATCATTACCTCGCGTCCATTGGTGGTGCGGTGCATCTGTTCGACAGTCACACCCAGCAGATTGGCGTCGGGTTTGTTGCGGGCGACCCGCTCCATAAGGTCACGATACGCGCCCCGCACATCACCGGCGTTGCGAATATTCAGCTTGACTCCGCCGACATCGGACTTGTGTGAGATGTCCTCGGAGTAGATCTTCATAGCGACGGGAAAGCCCATCGATACGGCGAGCACGAGTGCCTCTTCCGCAGAACGGGCAATCCCGTTGCGCACAGTTGGGATCTTGAATGCCTTGAGAAGTGCGATCGACTCGGGTTCGGTGAGGACGTCTCGCTTCTCGTTCAGAGCGCTCTCGATGATGAGGCGGGCTGCCTCAATGTTCGGTTCCTCGTGATGCAACGAAAGCTTTCCCGGTGTCTGTAGGAGCAACGACTGGTTGGCCTTGTAGGCGGCCAGGTAGTGGAACGCATCGACTGCCGCTTCCGGCGTGTTGAAAGTCGGGATCTTCGCTTGGCGGAAGATGGCCCGCGCCGGATTCACCTGGGTACCACCCATCCACGATGTGATGATTGGCTTGCGGTTCTTCTCGGCGGCCTTGACGACCGCTTCGGCGACCTCGACAGGTGCTGTCATCGCCTGTGGCGTCAGGATTACCAGAACACCATCGACGCCTTTGTCTTGGAGACAAATATCGATGGCTGCCTGATAGCGCTCGGGGGGAGCGTCTCCGATGATGTCAGCAGGGTTCCGATGTGACCAGGTTTCAGGGAGTACCTCGTTGAGCGCCTTGATAGTCTCCTCGCTCAGTTCGGCGAGCTCGAGACCGACCTCGGGAACATGGTCTGCAGCAAGAACGGCTGGTCCGCCGGCGTTGGTGACAATGGCAAGGCGGTTGCCCGCCGAATGGTACTTCGAGCCGAGAGTGCCGGCCGCCGCGAACACCTCGCTGATGTTCTGAACCCGGACCACACCAGATCTGGCCAGCGCCGCACTAAACGCTTCGTCGCCACCGACAAGCGCTCCGGTGTGTGACATGGATGCCGCCGCACCTTCCGAGTGTCGTCCCGCCTTGATGGCGATGATTGGTTTGATGCGAGATGCGGCACGGAGACCGCTCATGAACCGACGCGAGTCCTGGAGACCCTCGATGTAGAGAATGATGCTGCTGGTTTTCGAATCGGAAGCGAGGTAATCCAAGACGTCGCCAAAGTCGAGATCGGCCCCGATCCCGGTGGAGACAACCGCGGAAAACCCAACATCGCGGTCCTCAGCCCAGTCGAGGATCGCTGTGCACAAGGCGCCGGACTGTGAAACCAGAGCGATTCCGCCCTCAGAAGCTGAATTGTTCCCAAAGGTTGCGTTGAGCCCGATGCTGGGGCGGATCAACCCGAGACAGTTGGGACCGAGGAAGCGGATGCCGTACGAGCGTGCGGCGTCACGGACCTTGTCCTCGAGCGCTCTTCCGGTCTCGCCGATCTCCCGGAAGCCAGCGGAAAGGATGATCATCGACTTGATGCCGTAGATTCCGCACTGTTCGACGATGGCCGGTACGGTGCGGGCGGGAGTTGCGACGATGGCTAGGTCAACTGGGTCGCCAATTGAGTCGAGGTCTGGGTAGGCCTTCTGGCCTTGCACGGTGTCCCGCTTGGGGTTGATCGCATAGATCTTCCCCTCGAATCCCCCTCCCAAGAGATTCTTGAACACAACCTGACCAACCGAGTTGGGGGTTTCGCTTGCTCCGAACATCGCCACCGATTCGGGGGCGAATAGAGCTTTCAGATAATGAGGGCGCATTTGAAACTGGCCTCCTGGGACCGTATTGGTTTAAGGATGCGGGCAATTGCTAAACCTAGCTAGGGCCTGGAGACCTCAGGACGGTGCCACCTGACCCCGAATTGTGGGAAGGAGAGCCGGCAAACCCTGCAAGCTGCGCAATCCTCGCCACGAGTTCGGCGAAGCCGCACTCGCAAGCTGCGCACCACCAGGTGCGCAGCCCCTTGCCATCGGCCCATTATCCGGCTTTGCTGAGGGATGTGAACATCGTAGATCCCTCCAGATACACTGCCGAACTCGCCAAGTGGCGGATTGAGCGTGACGAGTTTTTCGTTGGCCACTACGCAACTCCGCTCTCCGACGATGCCATCGAGCGATTTACTGGGATCCGCTACTTCGATCCAGATCCCCGGCTGGTATTTGAGACCTTGCTTGAGTCTGCTGACATCCGGATCGCCATCGAGTCATCAACCGGGAACACATCGGAGTATCCGACTGCTGGAACGGTGTGCGTGCCCTTTGTCGGTGGAACCGTGGAGTTGCACGTGCTTCGTGGAGAGGATGACGATCTCTTTATCCCGTTCCGTGATGCAACGTCGGGCGCCACCTCCTACAGCGGGGGTCGGTACGTGGCTGTGCAGCGAGGCGACGGCGATGCAGTGACAATTGATTTCAACAAGGCAATCAATCCGTACTGTGCGTACGACCCGGATTTCTCTTGTCCGTTGCCGCCTGCAGGGAATCGACTCTCTTTTTCTGTGGCTGCCGGAGAGATGGATTATCGATAGGAAACGACACCGGTGGCGTCTAAAGACCGGCCGGATCGATCCGATACCCTTCTAGATGAGATCCCTAGGGTGCCCACAGTGAATAAGCATGTCTTTTGCCGCGGAACGGTCCAATGACCGCACTTTCGATCATCATCCCTGCCTATAACGAGGAATTCCGCATCGGATCGACTCTGGAGTCGATTGCGCAGTTCGTCAGCACCCAGCCCGACACGGAGGTCATTGTCGTTGACGATGGTTCATCTGATGCCACATCGACCGTCGCCCATGAGAGCCGTTGCCCAAATCTTCAGGTTATCCGCACCGAGCAGAACATCGGCAAAGGTCATGCGGTGCGGACCGGGATGCTCGCTGCCACCGGCGACTACCGGTTGTTCACCGACGCCGACGGGTCCACCCCGATCTCAGAACTTGCTCATCTTGAAGCCGCCATGGACGAGATGGATGGCTCTGGGATTGCGTTTGCCTCGATCGCCGTGCCCGGTGCCGAGGTTGAGCAGAAGCAGGCGGGACTGCGCCCTGCTGCGGGCAGGTTCGGGAACTGGCTCATCCGCAAGATCGCACTTTCGGATGTCCACGACTCGCAGCGTGGCTTCAAGCTCTTCTCTGCCGAGGTTGCCGATACCGTCTTTTCTCGTTCGGTCGTCAACGGCTGGGCCTTCGATGTGGAGGTACTGGCTATGGCCCGCCACCTTGGGTTCCAAATCGCCGAGGTTCCTGTTGTCTGGACTCACAAGGATGACAGCCGAGTGACGCCGCTGTCGTATCTGACAACATTCGCTGAGGTGATCGCGGTGCGGTGGCGACTGGCTCGTGGTGGCTATGACGTCGTGGTGTCGGGCTCATGAACAGCGATACAGAGACCAAGTTGACGCAGAGTGTCGGTGACCCGTCGGCGAGTTGGCGTCTCCGCGCCTACCCGCTGGCGGTCTTGTTGGCCCTGGCATTCGCCACAGTTCTCGGGGCGATCATGGCTGCCGACGCTGCGGCGCCTGGCGAAGCGATTGGGGGTGATTTTCCAGCCTTCTATGGGGCAGGGCAGATTGCTGCCGACGGTGACTGGAAAACGATCTACACGCTCGAACGTCAGGCAGAGGCACAAAAGGGACTGCACTCGGACCAGGAGGGCCAGGTCGCCAGGTTCTTTGCCTACCCCCCGCAGGTGGCGTCGCTTTATCAACCGTTAGCGGCTCTTGATTATCACTGGTCGTACCTCGTCCACACCACACTGATGGCGCTGTTGTTGTGGGGTGCCGTCATGGCGGCCCGACCCATGCTTCCGTGGCTCCGGGGCAGGGTGATCCTCGCCATGACCGCGGCGTTGTTGTTCTGGCCGATGTTCCGGACCGTCACCGGCGGATCGAACACTGCGTTGACTCTGTTCCTCATCGTTGCTGCCTGGCGGCTGGTTTACGACGACCATCAGTTTGTTGCGGGTCTGGCGATTGCCGGTCTTGCCTACAAGCCGCAGTTTGCGATTCCGCTGGTGGGTCTGTTCCTGCTGGGCCGATATTGGCGGTTGGTGGCGGGTGCGTTGACCGGTGGCGTCGTGTTCTATCTGTGGGGAGTTCTTCTGCAGGGCTGGGCATGGGGACCAGAGTGGGTGGAAGCAGCATCTGACTTTGGGGTGCGAGATGCCGAAATCAACGGCCACTCGAGTATCTCAATCATCGGTTTTGCGGAGAACCTGTTCGGTGTCGGTATGTTGCCTGCCGTTGCCATTGCATGGGGCCTTGCCGGCGCAACAGTCCTGTTCCTGAGCTGGCAGTGGTGGAACGGGGACCGTACCGAGCTCCCCAATCTGATGGCGATGACGATGCCGGGGATCTTGTTGCTCTCTCTTCATGCCATGTCGCACGACGGTGCGGTGGTTGTCTTGACGGCGGCGGTTGCGGTGGGGGCGACGGAGCGTCGTGACTGGACCCCGTGGGTTGCTGTGATCTGGGCGTTGGGCGCTTCCCAAATGCTGATCAAGACGCTTGGCGTCTCCCCGGGCTTCCCGATGCTGCTCATTGTCCTCTGGTGGGCATGGCAGATCTCACAGAGAGAACCTGCAGCAGTCAGTAGGTGAAAATGGCCGAAGGAAACACCAAGCGCCGCTGGGTATGGATCCTGGTGCCACTCATGGTTGCAATCCTTGGCTTTTTCGCATGGTCGCCAAATGAGCCACCACAGGAGGAGTTTTGTGAGGCCTACGGTGTTTTGGCGGGCAATGATGTGGCTACGTTTGGCGACATTACGTTGCTCGTTGGTGAACCAATCTCCCGCCGCGACCCCTGTAACGGCGACGACCTGTGGCACTACTTCGACGAGGATCTTGTCGGTATCGACGGCGTGATGTTCGACAACT
>JASJHC010000443.1:0-23125 GCA_033791245.1 Acidimicrobiia bacterium
ATGGATGCCGACTACGCGGCGATGCTCTCCGGGGACTTCTCGAAGACCGGGATGGTGGTCGCCAACTACACCGATGCCGACCCCGGCTGCGCCCCGGAGGGGAGAAGCGTCCTTGTGATGCTGTCTCTCGCTCCGTGGGACTACGAGAACGTGTGGGGGACGGGAGGCAATATGGACGGCTACTCCGAGAATCCGGAGTACCTGCGGATCAAGGAAGAGGCGGCGGACCTTCTGATCGACCGTGCCGAGGTGCTCATTCCCGGATTGCGAGACTCGATCGTCGTCAAGGAGATCGGAACACCGCTCACCAACGCACGATACGGGCTCAACCCCGGCGGCAGTATCTACGGACGTGAACAAACGGTCGCGAACATGCTCAACAGGAGGAGCCCGAAGTCGCCGATCCCGAACCTCCTCTTCGCCGGTGCCTGGGTCGGTGGGGGTGGCATGAGTGCCGCTCTCGGTTCGGGCCGGACGGCTGCTTCGATCGCTGGGAAGATCCTGACCGGCTGACAAGACCGCGACGCAAGGGAGCTGCTCCGACATACCGGGGCATCCATAGACTGACCCCGTGTCACAGGCCGTTGCCCCTCTCAAAATCCACCGATTCAGGGCGCTGTGGGTCGCTGCCATCTTCTCCAACGTCGGGTCATTCCTGCAGGCAGTCGCTGCCTCATGGCTGATGCTCGAGTTAACCGGCTCGGCCCTCTGGGTCGGACTCGTGTCGGCCTCGTCGACGCTTCCTCTCCTCGTCTTCTCGCTTCCCGCTGGAGCTATCGCCGACATGTTCGATCGTCGGAAGGTCCTGATCGCGGCTCAGATAACGATGGGAGGGTCGGCAGCGGCGATGGCGATCCTCTCGGCTGCCGGCATGATCACACCGGGCCTGCTCCTCGGTCTTGGGCTGCTGCTGGGAACGGGCCTTGCCTTCAATCTTCCATCCTGGCAGGCAACCGTCCCGGATCTCGTTCCTCGCGGCCTGGTTGCGAGCGCCGTTGCTCTCAACTCTGCGGCCTTCAACGTTGCCCGTGCGGTCGGTCCGGCCCTGGGAGGGCTCATCGTCGCCGTCGCCGGCGCGCAGGTGGCCTTCGGACTCAACGCGCTGTCGTATCTCGGTGTGATCGTGGTTCTGATCGTCCTCGCGAGAGTCATGGGATCGCCCGATCGCGAGCAGACGTCGATGAGAAACGCGATCGCTCTCGGGGTCCGCTTCGCCAGGTTCACTCCGTCGTTTCGGAAGGTGATGGCCGTTGCTGCAATGTTCGCCCTGACCTCTTCGGTGATCCAGTCCGTGTTGCCAGTCCGCACCGAGGAGTTGGGAGGAGGAGCCGGAGCGTTCGGGGTCCTGCTCGGAGCGATGGGGGTGGGTGCTCTTGTGGGTGCCTTCACGAGGGACCCTGTGACGTCGGGACTCGGTCGTTGGTCGTTGCCGGCCACGGTCACGCTGGTCGGTGTCGCCGGGGTCGCTCTCGGTCTGGCAGGATCGATGGCGATGGCGTTCAGCGCCCTCGTGGTCGTCGGTGTCGCATGGGTATGGACCCTCGCCAATTTGAACGCCACGGCACAACTGATGTCGCCGGAGTGGGTGAGGGGGCGAGCCATGGGGCTCTATATGTTGTCGTTTGCCGGAACGATGCCCATTGGAGCCATCCTATCTGGTTGGATCGCCGAAGAAATCGGAGCCGGTGGCGCAGAGATCCTGCTCTCCTCAGTGGGGATTGCCCTCGGAGTGGTCGTGATTCCTACCCTGAAGATCCCGGCCTTGAACGATGTGGTCACCCCTGAGTTCACGGACGAGCGGGTCTTTCGCCCGCACGTCGATACCGAGGGTGGCCCGGTGCTGATGACAGCGACATGGGAGATCGAACGAGACGAGCTGGAAGGGTTCCTCGACGTTATGCGCGAGGTGCGCCTCGTCCGTTTGAGAACAGGGGCGTATCGGTGGCGTCTCTATCGCGACGCTGGTAACCCGCATCGACTCACGGAAGTGTTCCTGACCCGTTCGTGGGAAGATCACCTGGCGCAACACCGGCGCATCGATGACGCTTCGCGGGAGGTGTTGCAGCGGGCCCGTGCATTCGGGCGGTCGGACGGGCCGCGAACCAACCATCTCGTTGCTGTGGATATGGAGAGTTCCGCTGACTGGGATGCACTCATCGAATCGCACGCCCAATATCACGAGAATGACGGATCGATTCCACTCGAGTAGTAGAGAGATCTGCACACATTGCCGATCTGGACCGCTTCCCGATAACGTGGACATCCATGTCGATCCCTGTTCAACGTGCGTTTCGGCTTGGAGGAGGACTGTTCGCTGCCTTCTTCCTCCTCACGGCGGTCGTCGTTGCCGGATGGACCCAATCGGTTGACGACGCCTGGCTGTCGCTCATGGAAGAATCCGAGACCCTGAGACTCGTCTCGATCGCCGAACTGTTCCACGATCTCGGTTCGCTTCCGATTGCAGCGGCGACCACGATGGTCGTCGCTGTGGGTTTCGCGGCCATGAGGAAGTGGTGGGCCGTGGTGGCGTGGGTGGGAATGGTCGTTGGAGCGAACGTTCTGTCGACGTTGACGAAGCTGTTGGTGGACAGGTCACGCCCGGTCGACTCCCTTGTCTTAGAGCCCTCGGCGTCGTATCCGTCAGGCCACGCAATGGTGTCGGGAGCGGCGATCGGGATCGGATTGGCGGTGATCGCAGGGATCCTCTGGCCCAAACGGCATCGACTGTTCCTCAGCGTCGGGATCGTCTACGCGCTCGTTATGGCTTGGAGTCGCACGTACCTGAGAGTTCATTGGCTCACGGATGTCGTGGGTGGGTTGCTATTCGGCACGGCGATCGTGTGCTTGGTGGCCGCGGTTGTGATCCAGCATCGAGGAGATTCTCCGAACGACCTAGCCGAACCCGACGGGTAGCCCTCGCCTGCTCGGATGCTCAGCCGATTCCTGGGTCATCCGCTTAATCGGGATGCCCCGCCACGAATCTGAGTAGCTCGCTCATGGCTGTTTCCCGCACCTTGCTCTGGAACGGGGCGCTCCATCCGAGGGCGGCTCCGGCCGGGCCGATCGCCATCCGGGTCCACTTCCACAGATCGAACGTGTCTGTGTGACTAATGATCAGTCCGTCCCGGAATGAGAAGGACGCGTCGACGACGTTGTGGACCGGTCGTGAGCCTTTCGAGAAGGTGTACCGGGCCTCCCAGCGGACCCGACCCCCTGCGTCGTCAGCCTTGACGTCACGAAAGGCCACTTCGAGATCGGTGCCGCGTTCGCAAAGCATGTGCCACATCGCCATCGCCTCGCTTCCGCGGAGATCGGTGAACACAGGATCTGAGAAGTGAATCGACGGGCGATAGCAGGCGATCATCCCGGCGTGATCACGTGCCTGGAATGCTTGATAGAACGACGTGATCAGGTCAGCGTGGGCGTTCACTATTTGCCGTGTTCGACGGTGACGACGGTCCTGATCCCGCCACGAACGTTCCAGTCGCCGACGATCTTCACCCACCGCGGGTCGATGGCCGCAACAACGTCGTCGAAAATCCGGTTCGTGACATCCTCGTGGAAGGCGCCCTCGTCCCGGTACGACCAGAGATAGAGTTTGAGGGACTTGAGTTCGACACAGAGTTCGTCGGGGATGTATTCGATGACGAAATGTGCGAAATCGGGTTGGCCCGTGAGTGGGCAGAGGCAGGTGAACTCAGGAGCTTCGAAGGCGACGGTGTAGTCACGGCCGGGGTGCGGATTTGGGAAGGTGTCGAGGGCTCTTGCTGGTGTTGTGGACATACAGTCGATGATACTGAAGGATGAATTGGTCCGGGCCTTTCGGAGGCTCCATTTCCTGAGAGGATGGGGTCATGCGAAGTTCAGAAAAGTGTCGGTCCTTGAATCCGGACCTGTTCCGCGCATCCGAGGCCACCGCTACCCGCTATGAAAGGGACGCACCGTGTGAGTTAGCGTCGATATCAGAAAGATCGGCAGGATCCCCCCAAGGGGGCGTCAGCCGGTCATGGGGACGCAGCAACGTCAAACGCACAACCCGGGTCGGCTACTACTACATCCACCAGCACAGCAACGACCCGGATCCAGTGCACATGCAACCGGATTGTCATAGCAGCCGGACTCATCAGACCGGCACTACCCGAAGCGGCATTCTCCTCATCTCACCGTGCGGTTTCGCTAGACGGGCTTGGTGAAAAGGGCGTTCTCAGGAGCTGAAGCTACGCCACTTGGGCGTCGACGCTTATCGATTTGTAAACCCACGGAGCAGTGAGCTAGCATCGCGACGTTTCCACCAACCTTCCGTGTCGGGAGAGCAGCAGGTGGATTACAGGAAAGGAGACGATCTCCGTGACGAAGATCGTCAATTCGTGGAATGAATGGGATCCTCTTAAGAGGGTCATCATCGGTCGTCCCGAGGGCACGAACGTGCCCGCTCCGGAACCGGCATGGGATTATGACCTGCCGAGTGGAGGCTATCCATTGGGCACGTATGGCCCATTTCCTCAGGAAATGGTTGATGCGGCCAATGAGCAGATGGACTACTTCGTAGCCCAGATCGAGAAGAGGGGCGCTGTCGTCGAACGTATCGACATCCTCCCCTTCATGCTGAACCAGGCGTACTCTTCACCGGCAGGGTGGACGCAGCTCAACGCCCATGGCGTCAACAACGTCCGTGACGTGACGATGATCCATGGAAACTACATCGTTGATGCGACGACTGTTCGTCGTTCGCGAGTGTTCGAGCGGTTCAATCTCCGTTCCATCTTCGAGGAGTACTTCCGGGAAGACCCGGAGGCTGTCCACTTCTCCGCTCCGTTCCCGATGCTTACTGACGAGTCCTATGTCAGGAACTACAACTACAAAGCAGCGAACGTGTGGTCGGATGACGAGTTGCGGGAAAAGCTGTACAAAGGCGAGTTCTCGGTCAACAACAAGGAACCCCTTTGGGATGCTGCCGACGCCATGCGTTTCGGTAAGGACATCTTCCATCAGGTTTCTGCCGTGTCCACTTGGGCAGGGTTTGATTGGCTGAAGAGGATGTTCGAGTCTCTCGGACTGCGTTATCACCACATTCTCTTCGACACGCCGACGGATGCGGCCAAGCCGAGCAACCTCCGTCCCTGGCACATCGATGTGAACTTCGTGCCGCTGCGGCCGGGGTTGTGCATGTACAACCCGGACTGGGCGCCTCGCACACCGGAAGTCTTCGAGTTGTTCAAGAAGAACGACTGGGAACTGATCCCGGCAGCAAGGCCGACTCGCGTTCACCGGAACGATGTCTACCTGACCGGTCTGTACGAAGGCAAGTCATGGATTTCCATGAATACCTTCTCGCACGATCCGAACACGGTATATGTCGAGGCGGGCGAAACGGCTTACATTGACCAGTTGGAAGGACTCGGATTCGACGTTGTTCCGATCCCCTACGAGAAGGTGATTCCATTCGGCGGTGCTTTGCATTGCACGACCTTGGACGTCAATCGCGAGGGTGATTGCGAGGATTACTTCCCGAATCAGGTCGAGGGGTACTAGACAATCGTCTGAGAAGACCCCAACACGATCAAGTAAGTAAGAGTATGTGAATCAAACGGGTCACCTCATGTTGACCGGCACGTTCCCTTGGCGGGGGCGGACCGGTTGGAGAGGTGACCCGTTTTTCACAGATTCAGCGTTTCTTGATCCAGGAGCCTTTTCCCCTGGCGGTAGGTTTGCAAGACATCTGGGAGGATATTTGCAATGATTGCAATGATATTTGCAGCTGGACTAAGTATTGGTTGGCAAATTGGCATGATCACGTACCTGGTGATATTCACCGGGCTCGGTCTTGCCATGTTCTATTTTGTGAAAGGAAGCGGTCAGCAATACATCATTGCTGGCAAGAGTCTGCCTTTCTTCTTGGTGGGTACGACGATGTTGGCTCAGTCTCTTGATGCCAACGCCACCATGGGAAATGCGGCGGGCACCTACGCTGCTGGGTTCTGGGCTGGGTTCCAGTTCCCGTTGGGTTTGGCATTGTGTCTGGTAATCACGGGAACGTGGTTTGCCAAGCCACTGAACAGGATGAACCTGATAACCCTGCCGGACTTCTACTACCGGAGATACAATGGCACGGTAGAGATGCTCGTCGGGTTGCTCATGTCGCTCAGTTTCATGACCCTGTTGGCCGGAAACATCTCGGGTGGAGCTTGGGTTCTTGCCACCGTCTTTGGATGGGAATACCTGACGGCCTTGATCATCATCTCCATCATCGTGTTCTTCTACACGGTCGCAGGTGGTCTCTGGTCGGTGGTCGCTACCGACGTTGCCCAGTCCTATCCGGCAGTGATTGCGTTCATCGTTGCGGCGATATGGCTCCTCGCTACGTACGGATGGGATTACTTCGCCGCGGCCATTCCAGACAACTTCATCGATATGAGCGGGTTGACGGATCCGGACAATGGTGCCTACCTGAACTGGGGCGGCATCATGGCCCTTGCTTTAGGTGACATTGTGGCTTTGGACTTCATGGAACGGGTCTTCTCAGCGAAGAGTCCCAACACCGCGAAGTATGCCTGCTACTACGGAGCCTTCTTCACGGTCCTTACCGGTATTGCGGCGTCCATGATTGGTCTCTTTGCCATATCGTTGCTCGGAGAGGTCGACGATGGCAGGTTGGTTATTGCCAACATGGCCACAGACGAACTTCCCTTCATCCTCGGTCTGATGATCTTGGGTGGAATTGTGGGAGCCGGATTGTCCACCGCAGACGGTGGCCTCTTAGGTGTTTCGTCGGTGGTCGGCAGGAACTTTCTGCAACGCAACATCATGCAGGTCTGGAAGCAGGATCACAGCGCAGATGAAACTGCGGCTATGGACAAGAGACTGCTCCTCATCACGCGGCTGTCGGCCATTCCAATCATGGGTATGGCCATTTGGTTTGCGATCGTCAAGCCGGAACCAGGCATTCTGTTGGTACTGGCCTTTGACATTGTGTTTGCCGGTTGCTTGGTGCCGCTTGCCCTCGGTCTCTTCTGGAAGAAGGCCAACACTCCGGGAGCCTTGGCGGCTGTCATTGTGGGCTCGATCGTCCGGTTGATCCTGTACTTCTACATTCCCGAGCAGTACGCGGGGCTCGACACGATGATCGCTCCGATTGTCTCCTTGCTGGTGATGATTCCGGTGAGTTTGATGACTCAGGAATCGCATCCGCCCAAGCATCATGTCTTGGACTACGTGCCGACAGAGGAAGAGGTTCTGTCAACGCAGTGGTAACAACCGATACAGCAGACCATTGACAAACTCAATGTGATCTGTGAACCGGGGAGGCCTGGTGGGTGGGGTTTGAGAAGACCTTGTCCACCGGGCCTTTCCTGTCCTTCGGTCAGGAGCGGCCGGATTGGCGTCTCGACCGACAGTTCAAGATGGAGGTTCTTCAATGTCCTCACAGGTAATCCTTTGTGACTTGGTTGGCACGGTGTATTCCGCCGAAGGCGTGATTCCCGGCGCTGTAGAGGCAATAGCTGACTTGCGTCGAAACGGTCACGTCTTTCGGTTTCTGACTAACACGGATTCCAAGAGCACGGTCAACCTGCTGACGGAGTTGACTCAGAAGGGTCTCGACGTGGAGACTGAAGAGCTGTTCACGCCGGTGACGGCCGCGATGGCCCTTATCGGCTCTCAACCAGATGCCCGGATCTTGGCGGTGACGACGAGAGAGGTGAGCGAACAGTTGGCGATTGGCCTTGAAGTCGTCGACGATCCGGCTGCGTCGGTGACCCATGTTGTGGTGGGGGATATTCGTTCGCGTCTCAACTATGAACTCCTGAACTCTGCCTACCGGGCTTTGGTGGATGGTGCTGAGATGGTGGCGCTGCAACGGGAGCCATACTTCTTGTCCAGCGGTCGTCGGCAGTTGGACACCGGAGCTGTGGTTGTGGCACTCGAATTCGCATCCGGTAAGAAAGCGACCGTCGTTGGAAAACCCAACCCCCTGTTCCTCTCATTCGCCCTGCGCTCTTTGGACACAAAGGTGGACAAGGACACTGTCTGGATGGTGGGCGACGATCGATTGACGGATGTTGCTGCAGGACGAGCGGCCGAAGTCCACACAGTTCTTGTTCGGACCGGAAAGTTCCGCAACCAGGTCGACATAGCGGACGCCCCCGAACCCGAGTATGTGATCGATTCTCTGGGGAATCTGCCGGCCTTGATCGGACAGCGTGACCGGTAGGCCATTCGCTCTCCCAAGAGACAATCGGGATCTTGGGTGTATCTGCGGTCGGCACGGCTAGTCCTCGGTGGGGAGGACGCAGCCATCCAAAGCGACAGCGAAAGCGCCGACAACACCCATCCATAGGCCAAAACCCACGGCGCTTCAGTTTCCCTCCACACCAACTGGGGCGTTGCAGGGCTTGGCTTCACCGGTCAACGGATTCACGGACTGAAGACCGGCAGAGACAAGACAATCCTCAGCGAAAAGACAGCATTCGCGTCCCGCGGACACTCACCTGCGACCGCCACAGAGGGGTCAGAGGAAGTTCCTGGCGAGAAGCACCAGGCCCAGCAGTACCCCGATGACAATGTAGGCCCATTTGAACAAGCGGTTTCTCGAAGGACTCGGCCTGAATTGATCGCAATTCGGACATCTCGGTGCGCCCCAGGCGACTGGTGTTCCGCACGCTCGGCACGGTGACAAGTTGGCCATTGTCTCAATCCCCTCCTGAGGAGTTGCAAAATTCAACGCTAACCGCGCTGACATGATCGGGCGAATTCGGAGTCACCGGAATCGACGGAAGCCGGTTTGTGGCTACCCAGCGAGGCCCCAAACTGGGTGTCGTGGGCGAAATCACCCGAGTAAACTCGGATCTGATCATGAGAATGTTGCTTGAGGAGTGGTTCCGGTCATCGCCCCGCTCTCCCTCGGCGAGGAGGGTCATGTGTACAACGTGAATACAGACGCTGCGGCGGGTGCTCTTGCTGAAGCGCTTCGCTCTGAGAAACTGGTCTACTTGACTGACGTAGACGGTCTCTACGCGGACCTATGGGACAAAGAATCGTTGGTACAGAGGGTGTCGGCACCATGATTCAGCCATGATGCACCTTGCAGGCAGGGAGGCGTCCTCGATAATGAATACGTACCGCCGCCTGCCCGTGGAATTCGTCCGCGGAGAAGGCAGTTGGCTGTTCGATCGGACAGGTAAGGCATATCTCGATTGCCTGAGCGGCATCGCTGTGGTCTCCGTTGGTCACTCCAATAGTCGGGTTGGAGCGGCGGTTGCCGAACAGATGTCGTTGCTCGTTCATGTCTCGAATCTGTTCTACACGGCTCCCCAAGTGGAACTCGCCGAACGGCTCTGTTTGCTCTCTGGCTTGGACCGCGTGTTCTTCAGCAACGATGGAGCGACAGCCAACGAGGCCGCTATCAAGTTGGCTCGCCGTGCTGGACAGGCAAGACGCGGATCGGCTTGTTTCGAGATTATTACGCTCGATGGTTCCTTCCACGGTCGAACGCTGGCAACGCTTGCGGCGACCGGTCAACCGGAGAAACAGGCGACCTTCGTCCCGTTGCCACCTGGATTCCTACAGGTCGCTCCTGGGGAGTTCGACGCCATGGAAGGCGCTATCCATTCGGGCACCGCGGCCGTGATGATTGAGACAACTCAAGGCGAGGGGGGTGTCTTGCCCCTCGACGAAGGATACCTATCCGATCTGCGCGCCCTTTGTGACGAGAGGGACGTTCTCCTCATCGTCGACGACGTACAGGCAGGGGTGGGTCGCACGGGCACCTGGTTCTCGTGGCAGCAGCTCGGATTCGAACCGGATATCGCGACTACGGCCAAAGCACTGGCGAACGGCCTCCCGATAGGAGCTTGTCTGGCCACGGAAGAGACGGCCGCAGCGTTCCAACCCGGGGACCACGCCACGACGTTCGGGGGTGGACCGGTGGTGTGTGAGGCCGCTCTCGCCACCCTTTCCGTTATCGAGAGCGACAATCTGTTGGCCAACGCGACGGCCCGCGGATTCCAGTTCCGTGATCTGCTGGCTCGAGTTGATGGTGTCCGAGAGGTACGCGGACGGGGTTTGCTGTTAGCGGCCGTTCTGGACAAACCGATCGCCGCCGACCTGGTTCAAGCCGCCCTCCATGAAGGTTTGGTGATCAACAACGTTCGACCAGATGCCATACGGTTCGTGCCACCTTTGACAATCACAGCTGACGAAACCCGGCAAGCCGTGCACCGTTTTGAAGCCTCGTTTCGGCGCCTGGAGCCGTAGTCGGCGGGTGGGAAGACCCCAAAAAGGGAATCGTTCGTGGGGTGTTTTGCTTTGACGATTCGCCCCTCCGGAACCGCCAGCGGCGGGTTTGCCGCTTCGGTTCGACTCGGTTACTATAAGCAGACTGTTCTCAACTCGGTCAGTTACCTAGGAGGTACGTCGTGGCGTTCAATTTGAGGAATCGAAATTTTGTGAAGCTTCTTGACTTCAGCCCGGAGGAGATCGGGTTCTTGTTGGATCTCTCGAGGGATCTCAAGAAGGCCAAGTATGCGGGTGTTGAGCAGAAGCGGTTGGCGGGTAAGAACCTTGCCCTGATTTTTGAGAAGGCGTCTACGAGAACGCGTTGTGCATTTGAGGTTGCTGCTTTGGATCAGGGTGCTCATGTCACCTATTTGGGACCGAGCGGTTCTCAGATGGGGGCCAAGGAGTCGATGAAGGACACGGCTCGTGTGTTGGGTCGCATGTATGACGGGATTGAGTACCGCGGTTTTGGTCAAGAGATGGTGGAAGAGTTGGCGGCGTTTGCTGGAGTTCCAGTGTGGAACGGGTTGACGACTGAGTATCACCCCACCCAGATCCTGGCCGATTTCCTGACGATGATGGAGTACAGCGACAAGCCTCTCAGCCAGGTCTCGTTCGCCTATATGGGTGATGCTCGGAACAACATGGGGAATTCCCTCATGATCGGGGCCGCCAAGATGGGGATGGATTTCCGTTCTGTGGCGCCGAAGAGTGTTCAGCCGGGCAAGGCTCTTGTTGCTGAGGCGAAGAAGATCGCTAAAGAGACTGGTGCCAAGATCACCGTTACTGATGACTTGGAGAAGGGTGTGAAGGGTTGCGATTTCCTTTACACAGATGTGTGGGTCTCGATGGGTGAGGCTGACGAGGTGTGGAAGAAGCGGATCGAGTTGCTCACGCCGTATCAGGTGAATGCAGCGGCTATGAAGAAGACCGGGAATCCTGCCGTGAAGTTCCTGCATTGTTTGCCGGCGTTCCATAACCGGGAGACCACGGTTGGTGAAGAGATGTTCCAGAAGTTCGGAATTCCGAGCATGGAAGTCTCTGAGGATGTCTTCGAGTCCCCGGCTTCTGTCGTGTGGGATCAAGCGGAGAATCGTTTGCACACGATCAAGGCGGTCATGGTCGCCACGTTGGGTGCCTGACTTTCTGAGTTGGTAAGTCGTCCGAATCGGTGAGCGGTGTGGCTGGGCCACTCGTCAGTCGCCGATGTGAATTTGAGGGGTTTGATATGGAGAAACAGCCGACGGTTGTTATTGCCTTTGGCGGTAACGCGTTGATTCAGAAGGGCCAATCGGGAACGGCGGAACAGCAGCTCGACAATTTGGAGCTGCCGATGGGTCAGATCGCGAAGCTCTCGAAGGATTACGACTTCGTGATTACGCATGGCAACGGGCCCCATGTGGGGAATCTTCTGTTGCAGCAGGAGTCGTGTGACGAGGTCCCGAAGATGCCTCTTGAGGTTATTGGGGCGATGACGCAGGGCCAGATCGGGTACATGATCGAGTCGACGCTGGATACTGCTCTCATGGAGAATGGGATCACGGATCAGTTGTTGGCGACTCTTATCACCTATGTCGTGGTTGATGAGAATGACCCGTTGTTCAAGAATCCCACCAAGCCCATCGGCCCTTTCTATACGAAGGAAGAGGCGGCTGGACTTCCGTACACGATGAAGGAGACCGACAAGGGAATGCGTCGAGTGGTGGCCTCGCCCAAGCCGGTCCACATTGTTGAGACTGAAGAGATCCAGCGACTCGTCGCGGATGGTTTCATTGTTGTCTGTTGTGGTGGCGGTGGCATCCCTGTTATTCAGAAGGGACGCAAGTTCACTGGTGTGGAAGCCGTGATCGATAAGGATCTTGCCACGTCGAAGCTCGCTCAGGAGATAGAAGCAGATGTCTTCATCATCTGTTCGGATGTCCCTGGGGCAGCTATCAACTGGGGTCAGGAAGACGAGAGCTTGTTGGGGAAGATCTCTGTTTCTGAGATGAGGAAACACGTCGACGATGGACAGTTCCCGGCCGGATCTATGGGTCCGAAAGTTTCTGCAGTCATGGAGTTCGTTGAAGAGACAGGGAACCGTGGTGTTATCTGTCGCTTGGAGGATATTGTTTCGGCTTTGGAAGGGGAGGTTGGTACTGAAATAACGAAAGGATGACCATCGCTGAGATGGAAACTCTCAAGAGATCGAAGCTTTAGTCAATTGAGTCGGTTGATCCTGTCGTTAGGTTCCCGGCCATCTGATTCCAACATTGAAAAGTGGGCAAAGAATGGCAAAGAGAAAAGTACTGATTATGGGAGCTGCGGGAAGGGATTTCCACAACTTCAATACCTTCTACCGAGACAAAGAAGAATATGATGTTGTAGCGTTCACCGCTGCACAGATTCCGGATATTGACGGTCGTCAGTACCCGGCGGAGTTGGCCGGTTCGCTGTACCCCAATGGGATACCCATCCACGCCGAAGATGAGCTTCCCAAGCTGATCAAGGACCTCGACGTCGACGATTGTGTCTTCTCGTACAGTGACGTTTCTAATCAACAGGTCATGAACGCCAGTTCCATTGTGAACGCCGCAGGCGCCAATTTCTTGTTGCTCGGTCCCAAAGAGACCGAAATCAAGAGCACCAAGCCGGTGGTTTCGATTGGAGCGGTTCGTACCGGTGCTGGCAAGAGCCAGACTTCTCGTCGGGTCATCGAGCACCTGATGGACAGAGGCCTGAAGGTCGTTGCCATTCGTCACCCTATGCCGTACGGCGATCTGATCGCTCAGCGTGTCCAGAGGTTCGCCAGCCTGGAAGACATTGACAGCAACAACTGCACCGTTGAAGAGATGGAAGAGTACGAGCCGCATGTCATTCGCGGCAACGTGATCTATGCAGGTGTGGATTACGAAGACATCATCCGCGCAGCGGAGAACGACCCCGACGGATGCGATGTCATCTTGTGGGACGGCGGGAACAACGACTTGCCGTTCTACAAGTCTGATCTGCACATAACTGTTGTGGATCCTCATCGTCCTGGACATGAGCTGACTTTCTACCCGGGAACCGCCAACGTGCGTATCGCCGACGTGGTGGTTATCAACAAGATGGACAGTGCCGACGCGGCCGGTATCGAAGAGGTGCGTAAGAACATCACGGATCTGAATCCTGACGCTTTGGTGGTCGATGCTGTATCGACGCTCGACGTCGCGGATCCTGACGTGATCAAGGGCAAGAGGGTCCTCGTCGTTGAGGACGGTCCTACTCTGACTCACGGCCACATGACTTATGGGGCAGGCACCGTCGCCGCCCAGACGATCGGCGCTGCCGAATTTGTCGACCCGCGGCCATTTGTTGTTGGTCGGATGAAGGAAACCTTCGAGATCTATCCGAATATCGGCACTCTCATGCCAGCCATGGGCTACGGCCAGGAGCAGTTGACGGATATGGAAACCTCCATCAACCAGACCGACTGCGACTCCGTTGTGATCGGTACGCCTATCGACTTGAGCCGGATCATCAAGATCGATAAGCCGCATACCCAGGTGACATACAACCTGCAAGAGATCGGTCGTCCAGACCTCGCTATGGTCATCGACGATTTTGTGAAAGACAACAAGCTGGGTTAGGGCACATTTTGATGGGGCCCTGCAAAGGGCCCCATCAGCCCACAACCGATTTAGCGACGCCTGCGCCACCCGACGGATGGTCGATCACGACCGTGGTGCGGCCCTTGACTTCCGAACAGGGTTCACAATGCAGCCGAACCCGGCGTTGACGTAGCTCGCGGGTGAAGGCTGGCTATGACCCGTCATACCCCAGAGCTTGGATTCCGTCGAACAGGACGGTCGCCCACACGCCGTGATCATCAGCCAGACGCTGGGTCACATACGCCTCGATCCGATCGAACGGATCCTCCACGACCGCTGCGCCGACTCCCCGCCGGTCAGTGCTGACAGCCAACTTGGAGAGAACCCCACCCAACAACGGCCATCTCGGTCTCAGGAGGTGGGGAATCTCAGCGAGCAGGTCAGGGAACATCCAACAAGCGTGACCACCCCGACCCAACCTGCGAATACGAAATCGTCGACATCCCGAGTGGCTGGGCAGTCAGTGGCTTCGATGACAGCGCCTGGTCTGCAGCGACCGAGTGGACGGCAGGTGATGTTGGCCCCAAGGACCGCTACGACGAAATCGACTGGGATACTGTGGCCGCACTGATCTGGGGGACTGACCTCGAGGTTGACAACACCGTTCTCTTTCGCGCCATTGCTACCAATTGATCCAACTCGTCGAGGAGCCAACGTACAGCGGGAATGTGCGGGCTGTGACTACTTAATCGACTTCGACCAAGCCGGCGAATTGGGCCGCCATCACGACGATCCTGAGCCAACGCTGAGCTTTCCCTTGGGGTGTGCCCAGCTCAGCCGTGAAGGGTGGTGTGATGAGTCCACCAACGCAATCGCCTTCGAGCCCTTCTCAGGTTGCCCACACCTCTATTCGATCGTTCAACCGGTTCGAACTCAAGTACCTTCTGACGACTAGCCAGGTCAACGCTTTCCGTGACGACCTTCTCCACTTCGTTGACAGGGACGCGCACGCGGGTCCGACTGGGTCATACCCCCTGACATCGTTGTACTACGACACCGATGACCACCGGTTCTATTGGGAGAAGATCGACGGGATCAAGATCCGGCGAAAGCTGCGTATCCGTTCCTATGACCCTGCGCCCGAGCCGGCCACGCCGGTCTTTGTCGAGATAAAGCAGCGGGTCAACAGCGTTACCCAGAAGCGGCGGATCGTCACCACCTTGGCCGACGCCATGTACCTCTGCGACACCGGAACCGTTCCTCAGCATGAGCCGCGGGACTCGGCAACCTACGACGAGATCGCCGGTATGACTTTGTTCTACGACCTCAGACCAACAGTTGTCACCCTGTATGAACGTGAGGCCTACGTGGGCCGGGAGGCCGATCCGGGCCTCCGCATAACTTTTGACAGCGAAATCCGGTATCGCTCTCGCAACCTCGATCTGACAGCACCCGACCCTGGCACCGCAGCGATGAATCCTTCCTGGCAAGTGATGGAGGTCAAGGTCAACGAGCGAATTCCGTATTGGTTGACCGAGCTGGTGGCGCGTCACGACTGTCAACTGATCCGGATATCGAAGTACTGCCAGTGTCTGGAGGCGGCAGAACTGACGCAGCGCTCCATCTATTTCTTTGACAACAAACGAATGAACCCAGGAGAGGAATAGCCAATGGAAGAGCTTTTTCAGTTTGAGGATTTGACGAGCACGTTCTCAGTTACTGACGTCGTTCTCAGCATGGTGTTGAGCTTTGTGCTGACCGCGATCGTCGGTTGGGTCTACATGAAGACCCATGAAGGGGCGTCGTATACCAAGAGCTTCGTTCAGACTCTGGTGCTGATGGGGATGGTCGTCAGTGTGATCATGCTCGTGGTCGGCTCGAACATCGCCCGGGCCTTCTCACTGGTTGGTGCGCTTTCGATCATCCGATTCCGGAATGCCATAAAGGAGACACGAGACGTTGGCTTTGTCTTCTTTGCAATGGCGATCGGTATGGCGACGGGTACCCGGTTCTACCTGCTGGCGCTGATTGCCACCGCCGTCATCTCCATGGTCGTGATGATCATGAGCCGTTTCAATTGGTATGACCGGACCAGCGTCTCCCAGATGCTCAAGGTGCAGCTCACCAACGACATCCCGTTCGAATCTGTCCTCGACAAACTGCTGACCTCCAACACCGAACGGGCAGATTTGGTCAGCGTTGATTCGGTGCGAGGCGGAATGCTCACCGAGGTGGTCTATGCGGTCGCCCTGAAGCCGTCAACGAACCGTCAAGAATTCCTTGCCGAAATCAAGCGGCTCAACGAGAACCAGAAGGTCACGCTGCTCACCGGCTACGGCACCTCGGATCTATAGGACAAACCATGAACTCGACGTGGCGTAGACATTGGAAGATCCCCGCAGGGCTGCTGCTCCTGGTCGTGGGGCTGATCGTTGGGGCGGGCCAGATCCGTGTCATCGCCTATGTCGGGACCGGCGGCGACGACACGGTTGGATCGTCCGCAGGCGGCACCGACTACGCCAACACTGTCGACCTATTCGATGAGGGTGTGGTTCACGCAATCGAATTGGATTTTGATCAGGCCGATCTCGATACCGCGATCGCCATCTATCAAGAGACCGGCGAGAAGGAGTACTTCCCGGCGAACATCACTATCGATGGGGTCACCATCGAGGAGGTCGGGGTAAGGATGAAGGGCAACTCGACTCTGCGGGCTGCATTGCAGAGCGGAGGCGTTGCTGACGAGATTCCGTACCTGGTGAAACTCGACGAGTACACATCAGGGGTCGCCTATCAGGGCTTCGCCGAGCTTGCGCTGCGGACAGAGGGGCCAAGAGGCGATGATCTGATACTTGAGGAGATGGCCACAGCAGCGGTTCTGGACATAGCCGGGCTTCCTTTTCCGGAGACGAGCTACTCCGGGCTATCCATAAACGGCAGTTCGGAGACATTGCGGGTAGTGGTCGAACTCCTTGACAACGGGTATGTCGAGCGACTGTTTGACGATGATGGCGTCCTGTATAAGGCGCAGTCGGGTGATTCCTTCACCTACCTCGGTCACGATCCGCTCGCATACGACGGCGCCTTCACCCAGGAATCCGCAGTCAACAGCGCCGATCTGGAGCCACTGATCGACCTTCTTGAGTTCGTTGACACTGCGAGTGACGACGAGTTTGAAACCGAGCTCGAAGACTGGCTTGATATCGACTCGTTTATCTCCTACATCGCCGTCAACAACCTGCTGGTGAGCGTCGACTCGATGCCGGGCAACGGCAACAACTACTACCTTTGGTACGACGACGCTGATGAGCAGTTCACAGTTCTGGCTTGGGATCTCAACGAGAGCTTCGGCGGGTTCTGGGCGTCGAGGGAGCTAAGTACCGCGTTGCTCCCTGATTGGAGCAACGTCACCGGATCGCAGGATCTCGGTGATGCTTCTGCCGATCTGCCGGTTGCTCCGGGTGCTGGTGGCCCGGTGGACGATGTTCCTGCCGATCTGCCGGTTGCTCCGGGTGGTGGTGGCCCGGGGGGCGATGTTCCTTCTGATCTTCCCGTGGCGCCGGGTGCGGGTGGTCGCGAGGGCGGGATTGGCGGTGAGCGGCCCGCTGATGGGGTCGGTGCCGGTGGTCGCGAGGGCGTGGCTGGCGGTGAGCGGCCCGCTGGTGAAATCGGGGTTGGCGGCGGCGATTTCGGTTTTGACTTCGACAGCCCGCTTGTGGATCGATTCCTGGCTACCAACTCGTTTCGGGCGGCCTATGAGGAGCGATATGCAGAGCTCTTTGAGATCCTGCTTATGGATGGTGCCGTTGTCGATCTTATCGACCGGTATTCGGCGCTTCTTTCTGACGCCAATGACGATCGTGATCTGGTTGCGGATCGCGAGCTTGCCACCGCGGTGAATTCGAAGCTGCAATGGGTCGCTGAGCGGATAGCCTTCCTTGCGCCGGAGCAGGGGGTTCGTTGAGATGTTTGGCCGACGAACAAAAGCACCGGATGATGTCTCTACTCTCCCAACGATGACCGAGGAATCAAGAGCACGGGTCCTCGTTGTGGACGATGAGCAGATGTTGCTCGACATGGTCAGCGACGCACTGACCTTCGCCGGGTACTCCGTCACGTCGGCCGCCGATGGCCTCGCCGCGCTAACCCAGGTCCGCACCGAGGTACCCGACCTCGTGATTCTCGACGTGAACATGCCTGAGCCCGACGGGTTCCAGGTCGCACGCAGCCTCCGCGCCTACTACCCAGAGCTGCCGGTTCTCTTTCTAACTGCGCGGTCCGACATCGAAGACCTTCGGACCGGGTTCGAATCCGGTGGCGATGATTACCTGACCAAGCCATTTCGGCTGGAGGAGCTGCGGCTCAGAGTCGAGGCGTTGCTCCGCCGGGTTCGACCAGGACCACCTACCGACGAGTTGACATGTGCAGACCTAACAGTGAATGACTCGGAACATCGGGTGTGGCGCGGCGACGAAGAAGTGCTCTTGTCGCCGGTCGAATACAGGTTGCTGCATTTCTTCCTTGAGAACGCCGGGCAAGTCCTGAGTCGTGCCCAGATCCTTGAGTCCGTTTGGGGCTACGACTACAGCGATTCGGTGATAGAGACAGCCGTCTCGCAACTCCGCAAGAAGGTAGATGAGGGTCGACCGAAGTTGATCCACACGGTCCGTGGTTTCGGATACAGTCTGCGCCCGCCCAATCCATGAATAGGCCATGGACCCTGCGCCGCCGGCTGATGATTGTTGTTGGCGTAGTCATTCTGCTCGTCAGCGCACTCATCGCCGTCACCGTATCGGTGGCCACCCGTCGTACCCTTATCGGGCAGTTGGATGACTCCCTTCTGGCGTTCTCCAGCCGACCGGCGCCTGCCCCCATCCCGAACGAACCCGGTGTCGGGTTCGACGTGTTCCAGCCGTTCGCATCCATCCGATTGGACCGTGACGGTCTTGTCTTGGTGACACAGCCGTCCGGTTACGCGGACGACCCGGATCCCCTCCCGGATGTAGGCGGACTCACCGTGGCCGACCTTGGACCGAACACATTTCTCTCGCTAGACACGGTTGCCGAGAGTGGATCGGCTCGGGTCTTGGTTCGAGAGGCTCCGGGTGGCTATATGTTGTTTGCACAATCGCTCGACGAGGTCGATGCTGCTGCACGCCAGGCAGTCACGGTCTCTCTGGTGGTGAGCTTCGCCGCAGCTGTAGCGGGTATCGCCGCAGCCTGGTTGTTGGTCCGCCGTGGTTTCCAGCCCGTCGATGACATGATCGAGACGGCCGGGGCCATCGCCGATGGTGATCTAACGAGGCGCACCGATCTGGTCGATTCGAACACGGAACTTGGGAGGCTTGCCAGCGCCCTCGACCACATGCTGGCGCGTGTTGAGGGCGCCGACCGGGATCGCTTTCGTGAAGCTGAGCGACTGCGGCGTTTCGCCGATGACGCATCGCACGAGCTGCGTACCCCGATTGCCGCTATCGCCGGATACGCCGAGCTCTACAACGCAGGTGGCGTAGAAGCGGGTCCTGGGCTTGACCGCGCTATGTCCCGTATCACCGAGGCAAGCGACCGCGCCGGCCGCCTCATTGAGGATCTGCTTGCGTTGGCTCGACTCAATCGCGAGATAGGCGCAAACAGGGCGAGGATTGATCTAGGCGCTCTTGTTAACGACATCGCCGAGGACTCCCGCATCAGCACTGGTCGCGACATCCGGTCCGATGTTGACGGACCGGTCTGGGTTGACGGCGACAGTGTCTGGTTGCGCCAGGCGATCGAGAACCTCGTTGGCAACGCGGTCTCCCACGCCCCTGCCTCCAAGTCAATCGAGCTGATTGCCAGCCAGGCTGCCGACCGGGCGCAGCTGATGGTGGTTGACCACGGACCGGGCATCCCCGAGTCAGAGCGGGAGCGTGTCTTTGATCGATTTGCCAGGCCCGATACCGGAAGGGATCGGTCGCAAGGCGGTGCGGGGCTTGGCCTCGCTATCGTCCGCGAGGTCGTGTCGTCGCACGGCGGCGAAGTGCAGATTGCCGAAACGCCCGGCGGAGGTGCCACCGTCGAGGTCCGCCTGCCCTTGGCCGACTCTCGGTAGTCCTCAGGGTTCGCTGAGGTTCGCCTGGGCTTTGCATGAGCATCGAGACGTACCTTCAGGTGAAGCGAACCACGGGCTTGACCCAACCATTAGAAGGTGAAGGTTGTGAAGCGATACCAATCTGTATTGACGTTGCTGATAGCGCTGCTGCTGCCGACCACTCTGGCTGCCTGCAGTGAAGACGCTACAGATACCGCTGCCGACGTTGACTCCTCAACCACGGCGGCCGACGCCGGCGAGGTCGGTGACGACGTCGCGACCAACAGTGATTCTGGGTCAGGTGACCTGGCATATGCCATTGTCGACACTGACCAGACATGGTGTTTCTCAGGTGATGGCGTAGTCGTCTGCGGGGAAGACTACGTCGGCCAAGATGCTGAGTATGAGGGTTTGCAGCCTTCCTATCAGGACAACGGTGATGGCACGGTCACCGATCTCAACACAGGCCTGATGTGGATCCAGGATGCTGGTGACAAGACCTATTACACCGACGCGATGGAGGAGCTCGAGACGTACACCTTTGCCGGATACGACGACTGGCGTTTGCCAACGATCAAAGAGCTCTACTCCCTTGCGCTGTTCAGCGGCGTGGATGCCAGCGTCACCGACACAAGCGATGTCGATGGGCTGTGGCCACTGATCGACGAGGACTACTTCGTGTTTCTCTACGGCGATGAAACCGGCGGCAACCGCGTCATTGACTCCCAGTGGCTGACCAGCAGCATCTATAGCTCTGAGGTCAATGGGAACCAGGCCTGCTTCTTCGGCTTCAACTTCTCCGACGGCCGCATCAAGTGTTACGGCTTGGACGAAACGCCTGCCGGCGGCTACTTCGCACAGTATGTCCGCGGCGACACCGAGTACGGGGTCAACGACTTTGTCGACAATGGTGATGGCACGATCAGTGACGGCGCTACTGGTCTCACCTGGTTGCAGGCCGACAATGGCGAAACCTACGACTGGGACGGTGCCCTCGACTACTGCGAGTCGTTGACCCTCGGAGGATCAAGCGATTGGCGTCTACCCAATATCAAGGAACTCCACAGCATTGTTGACTACGACCGCTCTCCTGATGCAACTGACAGCCCTGCCATCGACCCGATATTCACACTCTCTCCGATTACCAACGAGGCAGGCGAACCCGACTACGGCTTCTACTGGAGCAGCACAACGCTGATCAGCTATCCGAGCAACGTTGGCTGGGCCACCTACATCTCGTTTGGCCGCGCCCTTGGCTATATGGGGGACCCAGGCAGCTGGATTGACGTTCATGGTGCTGGTGCGCAACGCAGCGACCCGAAGGCCACCTCCGAGGACGATGCCGACAGATTCGAGTTCGGCAACGGACCGCAGGGCGATGCGGTTCGTGGCGACAACTACGCGCTGTGTGTCACCGGTGGCGATGCCGACCCCGTCGATGGCGACGATCCGTCCACTCTCGGACTGTCCGACGCTGACATGGGCGCACCTGCCGATGGTGAGGTGCCGACCGTATCGGACGATGATGGTTCCGACGCTGGAGGTGCACAGGGTGGCGATGTTCCCGATCTCGCCGCTGCCGCCGAGGTGCTGGGCATCACAGAGCAGGAGCTGATGGATGCCCTCGGCGATCCGCCGCCGGACCTCGAGGCAGCCGCTGCGATCCTGGGAATCACGGCCGAGGAGCTTGAAGCCGCCCTCGGATTGGCAGCGTCCACAGGTTGATGCCCGTACCGAATCCGAACTGTTCTGAGCGAAGCGCCCTCCACATACGGAGGGCGCTTCGCTCTGTATGAGCCTGGCAATTGTGACCGGTTTGGATTCTCAGTGACCGCTGCGGTTATGCGGGGCTGCTGCTGAGGGTTAGATCGCACCTTTGGACTATGACGAGCTTGAAGCTCGATCAAACGAAAGAGGAGCACGATCATGAACAAGACAATCCAACGAGCACTTCTCCCCACGGCGGCCTTGCTGCTGGTCGGCGCACACTCGCCGCTGAATGACCGAAACCCCTTGCTGCGCAAGGGGTTTCGTCCGTGGGCCCACCTGGATTTGAACCAGGGACCTCATCCTTATCAGGGATGATCATGGGGTTGGGCGGCCACTGGCGATCCGGCGAAAGCTCTTGTGGCACAACGGGTTTCACCTCTCAACGCTGCGCAGCGTTCTGCATCGCTTTTCGTTCTCATGTGCACGCGGTGTGCACACGAGTCACCGCCGGCCGCGGGGGCTGAGGCTGTCCATGTACTCCTGGAGGCAGCGTGCGAGCTGAGCCACAGCGAGCGGTGCCGAACCGCGCTGAGACGACCCGAGAGGGCGAGTTGGCGGAGGTAGTCCGCCGAGACGGCAAGCACCACCGCAAGGATCGAGAGGGCAACTCGCAGAAGTCGTCGCTTTCGCGGACGCCCTTTCGGAGGATCAGAATCGGACGGAGGTCGAACGCTCTCCGCCGGGTTCGGTCGGTCGAGAACGCGGGTCGTGGTTTGAGGGCGGTCGTGGTAGTCCTGCACGGAGTTCTCCTGTATCGCTGGCTTGCATCGTCCAGCGCCAGGCTGGGAGGAAGCTGCGGATCGCCCGTGGAGTTCCTAGGAACGAATGCTCCACCCGCGCCGCGAGACAACGCTCAGAACTCAGCATCTCCTGATGACGCTCCCAGGCCGCTCGCAGGATGCGTTGATAGAACTGTCCCTGTACGGCAAGCGACAGGAGCAAGACCATGGCCACTTCACCACCCCATTCCTCCGGAGTCCGCCGCGAGCAACGCCACATCCATCACGATCGGAGAACAACGATGACCGAGACCACACTCCCCCTCGACAACCTGGAACCCATCGGACTCGCCGAACTCGAAGCCGGCGCAGCCCTTCTCACCCGAAAGGATCGGAAGTATCTGGTCCCCCTGGACGTGGCCGAGCAGGTCATCTCACACGACGGGCTACGGGTGTTGGAGATCGACGGACGACGCAGCTTCCACTACGAGTCGGTGTACTTCGACACGCCGGAACGGATTTCGTACCTGGCCGCGGCGTACCGTCGCCGGCGTAGGTTCAAGGTCCGTACCCGGTCGTATCTCGACAGCGGCAGATGCTCGCTCGAGGTCAAGACCCGTGAACGGCGCGGGCTCACCGAGAAGCACCGCCTCAAGTACGACATCACGGGACGCGACCAGCTCACTGAGAAGGGGATGATCTTCGTCGACGGCTTCGAGACCGTT